>WFMU01000001.1 GCA_015488935.1 Flavobacteriaceae bacterium
ATCATCATTTTGATACTCTATAACTGTATTTTTATTTTCAAACCCTAACAAATTCCATTCCGAAAGTCCATAATTAATAAATCGACTGTTATCATTAAAAACATCTTTATTAGGAATAACATAACTAAAATACCGACACATACACAAGACCTTAGCAACCGTACTTTTACCAGTCGCTTGCTCACCAATAAAAACATTAATCTTTTTTAAATCAAGTTTAACGTCTTTAATTGGTCCAAAATTTTGTATGATAAGTATTTCGTTACTCACTTTAATTATTTATATGAACGAGTTTTCAACTCAATATCTTTAAATTCTAATTCTTCTTTGTGTAAAATAGCTTCACTTGGTTGTCCTTTATATTCCCAAGCAGCAACATATTTATAATTTACATCATCACGTAAAGCTTCTCCTTTTTGAGGACCTTCAGTTTCAACAGATTCTTCTCTAAAGTGTCCACCACAAGATTCTTTACGGTTAAGAGCATCTTTAGCAAACAATTCTCCTAATTCTAAGAAATCGGCTACTCTACCAGCTTTTTCTAATTCTTGATTAAATTCGTTTAAATTACCTGTAACTTTAACATCTTTCCAAAATTCTTCACGTATCGCTTTAATTTCTTCAATGGCTTCTTTTAAATTCTTTTCATTTCTAGACATACCTACTTTATTCCACATTACCTTTCCTAATTTTTTATGGAAGTAATCTGCAGAATGTATTCCTTTATTATTAATAAAGAAATCTAAACGTTCTTTTACCTCTTTTTCGGCTTGTTCAAATTCTGGAGTATCTGTAGGAATTGTTCCTGTACGAATTTCATCAGAAAGATAATCGCCAATAGTATAAGGCAATACAAAGTAACCATCTCCTAAACCTTGCATTAAAGCAGAAGCTCCAAGTCTATTTGCACCGTGATCTGAGAAATTAGCTTCACCAATGGCGTACAATCCAGGAACTGTAGTCATTAAATTATAATCTACCCAAATTCCACCCATAGCGTAATGTGCTGCAGGATAAATCATCATTGGTGTTTCGTATGGGTTTTCAGCAATAATTTTTTCATACATTTGAAATAAATTTCCATATTTTTCTTCAATAATTGCTTGACCTAATTTTATTATTTCTTCTTTAGAAGGTTTTTTAATTCCTTTAATTTTTGCTTGTTCTGTTCCATAGCGTTGAAAAGCAGTTGCAAAATCTAAATACACTGCTTCACCTGTTGCATTAACTCCAAAACCAGCATCGCAACGTTCTTTTGCAGCTCTTGATGCAACATCACGAGGTACTAAATTACCAAAAGCAGGATAACGTCTTTCCAAATAGTAATCTCTATTTTCTTCGGCAATCTCAGTAGGTTTTAATTTTCCTTGTTGAATTGCTTTGGCATCTTCTAATTTTGCAGGAACCCAAATTCTACCATCATTACGTAATGATTCAGACATTAAAGTTAATTTTGATTGATAATCACCAGATCTTGGAATACAAGTTGGATGAATTTGTGTATAACAAGGATTTGCAAAATAGGCTCCTTTTTTATGAATTTTCCAAGTAGCAGTTGTATTAGAACCCATTGCATTAGTAGATAAATAATAAACATTAGCATAACCACCAGAGGCAATAACAACAGCATGTGCTGAATGACGAGAGACTTCACCTGTAATTAAATTACGAGCAATAATACCTCTTGCTTTACCATTAACAATTACTACATCTAGCATTTCATGACGGTTAAACATTTCTATTTTACCACGAGCAATTTGTCTATTCATTGCAGAATATGCTCCTAATAATAGTTGTTGTCCTGTTTGTCCTTTAGCATAAAAAGTTCTAGAAACTAAAACACCACCAAAAGAACGGTTATCTAATAATCCACCATAATCGCGTGCAAAAGGAACACCTTGTGCAACACATTGGTCTATAATATTTCCTGAAACCTCAGCTAAACGATATACATTTGCTTCACGAGAACGGTAATCACCACCTTTTACGGTATCGTAAAATAGGCGATAATTAGAATCACCATCTCCCATATAATTCTTTGAGGCATTAATTCCTCCTTGTGCAGCAATAGAGTGTGCACGTCTTGGTGAATCTTGGTATGCAAATGCTTTTACATTATAGCCTAACTCTGCTAAAGTAGCAGCAGCTGAACCTC
>WFMU01000002.1 GCA_015488935.1 Flavobacteriaceae bacterium
AGTTACTATTAAGTCTTTAATCTAACATCTAAAAGCGAAGCGGTCTAAAGTCTTTTATCGGACAATAGTGAAAAAAAATGAAGATTTAAATCACAATTTCTTGCGCAATAAAAAAAAGGATAGTATCTTTGCAATTCAATATCGCGGGATAGAGCAGTAGGTAGCTCGTCGGGCTCATAACCCGAAGGTCACTGGTTCGAGTCCAGTTCCCGCTACTAAAACGGTGCAAAGCACCATAAATACTGACTAATTTACAAATTAGTATTTTAAATCTTGTCAGTATCTTGTCAATCATTAATTTTTTACTGGCGCATTTTCATACAATGCGCCAATAAAAAAAAATGTCTTCAAAAAAAAATCACAAAAATTTTTTAGCTGTCAATTCTTCTAAGATGTTTATTGACTATAAGCCTGCTGAATTGCGTATTAATTCACAATGGTTGGTTGTCTATTACTATAAAGATCCTTTTACTAAGTCCTTAAAACGCATGCGTGTCAGTGTTCCAAAAAACAAAAGCCAACGCGAACGCAAGAAACTAGGGCAAATAATAGTAAATAAAATTAATGAAAAATTAGCGAGTGGCTGGCTCCCAATTATGGAAAGCCAACAAGGCAATGAGTTTAAAACATTTCTTGAAGCTCAAAAATTATTTACAAAACAGTTACAAACTGATATAGAACGCAACCTTAAAAGAATAGATACATATCGAACTGCTAAAAGTTTTTTTAACATGATTAATAAATATATAGCAAGCAATCAGATTGATGTGCGTTATACTTTTGAAGTAGATAGAAGTTTTATTATTAACTATTTAGATTATATTTTTTACGTTCGTAATAATTCGCCCAGAACATATAATAATGTGCTAAATTTTATTAACCAGTTTTTAAATTATTGCCTTGATAGAGGTTTTATAAAACACAATCCAGCAAGAAATATACCTAGAAAACGAACTAATGAAAAGAAAAGAAAAGTATTGTCTGAAGATGTTAAAACGCAAGTTAAAACACTTAAAAATACTGATTTTCATTATTATGTTTTATGTATGACAACGTATTACTGCTTTATTAGACGAACCGAGCTTACAAAGCTATTAGTGAAAAATATCAATTTAAATAAAGGCTTTATTTTTCTTCCTGCAGAAATAACTAAAAACCGCAAAAATTCATTTGTGACAATACCTAAGAATTTTGCTAAACTATTAGCAACGCATTTGGCAAAAGCAAAACAAAATGATTATTTATTTAGTAATGATAATTTTAGAGCTGGTAAAGAAAAATTAAGTCCTAAAAAAATAAGTGATAAATGGCTAAACTTTAGAAAAAAGAATAATTTTTCAAATGTATATCAGTTTTATAGTCTTAAAGATACAGGCATTACAGATTTATTGTTGCAAGGAATACCTGCGCTAAAAGTACGCGACCAAGCAAGGCATTACGATTTGAAAATAACCGAAAGCTACACCGCAAGGAATACTGATGCAGATACTACTATAATAAATTTAGATTTTGAATTTTGATAGCATATTTTTTGCCCTGGTTTCAGATCATTGCAAAAAATGCTAGCATATTTTTGCTTAATAAGTTTCTGCAGGTGCAGAACCGCTCTTATTTTGCTATCTTTTTATTTTATCAACTATCAAATAAATGATAATTAAAGCAAGAAGCACCAGTACATAAATAGACCTGTTTTGTTTTACATCTACTTTTTTTGTCTTTTCGACTGTTGATGTTTCTTCGGTTGCATCTTCTTTGGTATCTGTTACCGTCTTGCTTATTTGTATTTTTCCTTTGGCTTTACATTTTACACTTTTTACTTTTCCGTTTTTTAACAATGCACTAAGCATTATATTTTCTTTTTGCTTATTAATTATAGTATCATTTGTAAAATTAAGCGCATCTAATAATATTTCGTTATCAGGATAATAAGTAACCGTTTTATTAGTTTGCTTTGTTGTTTTTGTTTTTACAATATTAGAATGTGCCTTACTCGTTGCTTTATCTTTAAGCATTGAGCAAGACACAAATAACCAAATTAACAAAAAGTATTTTAGTATTTTAAGCATTATTTAATACGTATTTTTTGACCTATTCTAATAATATTAGGATCCTTTATTGTAGGGTTTAGTTTCATTATTTCTTTTTTTTCTAAACCGTATTTTTTTGCAATTTGCCAAAGCGTATCGCCTTTTAAAACGATATAATAAGCATCGCTTCTATGTCTTGGCTCAATAGCATCTTTTGGATGTTTAATTACAGGATTGTGCTTAAT
>WFMU01000003.1 GCA_015488935.1 Flavobacteriaceae bacterium
AATATATATTGAAAACACAAAAGAACATTTTAGAAATTGCTAAGCAAACTATTTTAGAAGAAAGCAAAGCGATAGCGAATTTAATACATTTTTTGGATTCTGATTTTGAAAATGCTGTAAATTTTATTTATAGGTCTAAAGGACGTGTAATTGTAACCGGAATTGGCAAAAGTGCCAATATTGCTACCAAAATTGTTGCAACTCTTAATTCTACTGGCACACCTGCCATTTTTATGCATGCGGCCGATGCTATTCATGGTGACTTAGGTAACATTCAAAAAGACGATACGGTTATTTGTATTTCTAAAAGTGGCAATACGCCAGAAATAAAGGTCTTAATTCCGCTTATAAAAAATAGCAACAATAAAATTATTGCCATTACTGGAAATAAATCTTCTTTTCTTGGGGAGAATGCAGATTGTGTTTTAAATACTTTTGTTGAGAAAGAAGCTTGTCCTAATAATTTAGCTCCTACAACTAGTACTACAGCACAATTGGTTATGGGTGACGCTCTTGCGGTGGCACTTTTAGAAATGAAAGAATTTACTAGTACCGATTTTGCTAAATACCATCCTGGTGGTGCTTTGGGGAAAAAATTGTATCTTCGTGTACGTGATTTGGTAGAAAATAATACCATTCCAAAAGTGGACTTAAATACGAGTATTATTGATACTATTATTGAAATTTCTGCAAAACGTTTTGGTGCAACTGCTGTGCTAGATAATGATACTATTGTTGGAATTATTACAGATGGCGATATTAGAAGAATGCTTACAAATACTGCAAATTTTGAAAAATTAATTGCCAAAGATATTATGAATACGAATCCGAAAACTATTTCAATTAACGCTATGGCAGTTGATGCTTTAGAAAAAATGGAAACTAATAATATTTCGCAGCTAATTGTTTTAGATAAAGAAAATTATGTTGGTATGATTCATATTCATGAACTCTTAAAAGAAGGAATTATTTAAGTAAATATTTTTTGAAAAATAAATTTGTCAATCTTAAAACTAATTGTATATTTGCCGAACTTTTAAAAGAAATATAGAAAGCTAATAATAAAGATATTTAGAAATGAGCAAAAGAACATACCAACCATCTAAGAGAAAAAGAAAAAACAAACACGGTTTTAGAGAAAGAATGGCTAGTGTTAATGGTAGAAAAGTATTAGCTAGAAGAAGAGCTAAAGGAAGAAAGAAAGTTAGTGTATCTTCAGAACCACGTCATAAAAAATAATAGAATTATTCTATAATATATTCAAAGAGAGTGCAATTGGTTGCACTCTCTTTTGTTGTTTTATAGAATTTCTTTTACCAAACATGATAAATATCATTTTTTTTGTATATTTGTCCGATTATAAATTTTATTTCAAATGCAAGAAGAAAGTGTTAAAATAGAAGGTAGTATCACTAAAGAGGTTATTGATACGCTTATTGGTTTAATGAAAGATGTTATTGGCGAAAAAGCGGTTAACATTGTATTGAATAATATTAACGTTGATGATGGCGCTAAAGGTAGAGACATTGTTTATGCTTTTGCAGAATCTACAACCAATATATTAAGTAAAAAGGCTTCTTTTGCTATTTTAAGACAAGTTGGTAGAGAACTTGCTGCTGTAATAATGTCTAAACATCCTAAAGAAGATTGGGATTTTGTTTTAGAAACTACATTAAATGATTTAGGGTTTGCACAGAAAATTCTTAAATCGGAAGGAAAATCTTTTATCTGTAATTGTGTGTTTTACAGCGTTTTACAAAAAGATGGTTTAAATCCAATTGAGCATTCTGTATGTTGGACTGGTTGGGGATTTATTGAAGGTTTTATGCGTAAAATTGAAGATATTAAAGGTATTCAATGGGTTGCACGTGACCACGAAAATAATAGATGCCAGTTTGATTATATTACTAATTTCTAAGTAATTTTATTGGGTTCTTTTTATTTAACTTTTTAATTGCAAGTAGAATTTCGTTAGATATTTTATACCTATTGCAAATATATTTTGTTAGCAAAAATTATTTCTTTTTTTTATCCTTTATAGATTCATATTCCGAAATTCCTAATTCATTTTTAACTAGGTGTATTTCAGGTCTTCCTACTCCAATTCCCATTTTTATTCCACAACGAACAAAATATTCTTGACCTTTTTTAACGTCAATTATAACGGAGCTCTTAGATTCTGTTTTTCCCAAAAATTCGTGTTTTCCAAAATCTGTAATTTTGTATTTAAATTTTTCGCCATTTCTAACTCTTCCAATTACGGTTTTATCATCCATTCTAATTTTATATCCGATAAATGAACCAACATAATTTTTTGGACGGTAAAAATAAATCATCGCATAATTTGCGTCAGCTGGAAGTCTTGATTGGTTTTCAAATTTTCTTTTCTCTAATAAATTTGCAAGAACTTCTTTATTTAAGTTTTGGTATAACTTTGCTTTAATCCTATAACAAGTACTCCCAAAGTTTGGCTTTTTAACTTCTATTAAATAAATTAAATTTGCACCAGATTTTTTTGCAGTTTCTTTGGCATCACTAATCACTTTTGAATATCCACAATCGGTAGAAAATCCAGAATCTCCAATTTTTAATTCTCCAATAAATTTAGAGTTATTAGGAATTTTTTCATCCTGTTTAATAATTAGTATTTCAGTGTCTGCATCTAATGGTTGAAATGTTTCAGTTGCTAAATGTATTCTAATTCTAGGAGAACACGATTGTAAAATTAATGCAATTAATAATACTAAAATAATAGTTTTTTTCATCACGAGTTTCAATTTTTGTCTAATGCTACAATAAGAACTAATGGTTTAAAAATATTC
>WFMU01000004.1 GCA_015488935.1 Flavobacteriaceae bacterium
ATATATGTTTTTGCTTTTATTTCTTGGAAGTATATTAACACTAATATTTCCATTTTTAACAGAAGCACTAATAGATAAAGGTGTAAATGCAAAGGATATAAATTTTATATCCTTAATATTAACAGCACAGTTAGCAGTATTTTTTGGAACAATTACCATAGATATATTTAGAAATTGGCTGATGTTATATGTTGGAACTCATCTGAGTATAACAATAATCTCAGATTTTATTAAGAAAATGTTGAAACTTCCTATTAAATTTTTTGATACAAAAAAGAAAGGTGATTTTATCCAAAGAATTCAGGATAATGAGAGAATAGAAGATTTTTTAACATCACAGAGCCTTACAACATTTTTTTCAATTATTACTTTTATTGTATTCTTTGGTGTATTTATTTATTATGATTATAAAATATTTCTGGCATATATTTCATTGACCATAGTTTCTATTGGATGGTCATTCTTTTGGTTAAAAAGACGTAAAAGATTAGATTATTATCGCTTTAGACAACGAAGTGAAGATCAAGAGTCTATTTATGAAATTATTAATGGAGTTTCAGAGATGAAGATTAATCAATTTGAAGACTTTAAAAGAGCTGAATGGGAAAAAATACAGCAAAATCTTTTCAAGATAAACCTTCGAATATTAAAAATAGATCAAATACAACTTTCAGGATTTGAGTTTATCAATCAATTAAAAAATATTTTAGTAACATTTTTAGCAGCAACGTATGTTGTACAAGGTAAAATGACCTTAGGAGCATTACTAAGTGTATCTTATATTATAGGACAAATGAATTCGCCTATAAATCAATTAATTACATTTTTTCGTTCATTACAAGATGCAAAACTAAGCTTAGCGAGGCTTAATGAAGTTGAGAGATATCCAACGGAAGAACAAGAAGATCAAAAGTTATTATTATTACCAGAAGATTTAAAAAACGAAACAATCGAAACAGGTATAAAGTTAAAAGATTTGAGTTTTAAATATGGAAGCAAGGCATCTCCGTCTGTTTTAAAAAATATTAATCTATTTATACCAGATGGTAAAATAACAGCGATTGTAGGAGCTAGTGGTAGTGGTAAAACTACACTGATGAAATTATTACTAAGGTTTTACGCACCTACGGAAGGTCAAATTTATTTTAATGATGAAAGCATTCTAAACCTATCTCCAAAAAACATTCGAGAAAACTGTGGTGTAGTTATGCAAGATGGATATATATTTTCAGATTCGATTGAAAGAAATATAGTTATGGGAGATACAGACATAGATCAAGATAGATTAATACAAGCTGTAAATATAGCAAATATTGCAGATTATATTGATTCACTTCCATTAGGACTTAAAACAAAAGTTGGAGTGAACGGAAACGGAATTTCTGGAGGGCAACGACAAAGAATCTTAATAGCTAGATCTGTTTATAAGAATCCACAATATATTTTATTTGATGAAGCAACTAGTGCATTAGATGCAGAAAATGAAAAAATAATACATGACAATTTACAGGAATATTTTAAAGGAAAAACAGTGATAATTATTGCACATAGATTGTCAACTGTAAAAAATGCAGATCAAATTGTAGTACTAGATCAAGGAGAAATTGCTGAGATTGGAAGCCACAAAGAGCTTGTAAAAAATAAAGGAAAGTATTTTAACTTGGTAAAAAACCAGTTAGAACTTGGTTCATAATGTTAGTTAATCTCTAAACTATCTCTAACCATCCCAAAAAAAGTAATTTCATTTTCTCCAGTAGATTTTTTATATGCACGAAACATCCCTTTGGTATTAAAGTCCCAAGCAATATTTCCATATTTATCTAAAACAATCATGCCACCTTTACCACCAAGTGTGTTAATCTGATTGTGGATGACTTCTTTAACGGCTTCTTTAGCAGTAAGTTTTTTGTATTGTATTAAATTAGAAACTTCGTGTGCGGCAAGTGTTCTAATAAAATATTCGCCAGTACCAGTACAAGAAACACCACAAGTAGTATTATTTGCATAAGTACCTGCACCAATAATTGGCGAGTCGCCAATTCTACCATACTTTTTATTTGTTAGTCCACCAGTTGAAGTACCTGCAGCAATATTTCCATTTTTATCTAAAGCAACTGCGCCAACAGTAGCATATTTACTGTTTTCTAAAGTGTGAATTTTTGTAGTAGAAATAGCAACTTTAAGTTTAGCATCACGTTCTCTTTTTTGTACTTTTAATAAATAATTGTGTTGTTTTTTGGTATAGAAATACGCATCATTTTCAAATTTTAGATGATGTTGTTCAGCAAAAATCTCTGCCCCTTTACCAGAAAGAAATACATGTTTACTACTATCCATTACCATTCGAGCAAGTAAAATAGGATTTTTAACATTACTAATTCCAGTAACCGCACCAGCATTAAGTGTATTACCATCCATAATAGAAGC
Source organism: Flavobacteriaceae bacterium (assembly GCA_015488935.1). GTDB lineage: Bacteria > Bacteroidota > Bacteroidia > Flavobacteriales > Flavobacteriaceae > S010-17. The sequence goes on from WFMU01000004.1 coordinate 2,428, forward strand.
ATCCATTTTATTTTTCCCTTGATTATCAAAAACAGCACCTTTACCAGCATTAAATAAAGGCGAATCTTCTAGAATGGTTAACGTATTTTGTACTGCATCTATAGAAGTACCACCATCTGCTAAGGTTTTATAACCAGCATTAAGTGCCTTTTTTAAGGCATTGTTATATTTTTTTTGTTTGTCGGCAGACATTGTTTCTTTAGTGATGTAACCAGCACCACCATGAATAACAATCGCAAAAGGAATTGCTTTAGGTATTTTTATTATTTCTTCTTTTTTAGCACAGCTAATACTAAGAATGCTTACTAAAAATAGTATGGATTTTAAATAGGATTTCGTCATATATTTTATACGTTTTAGAAAACAAATTAAAGTCCTAATGCAGTAGCTTTATTTTGCATAAATTTAAAAGCCTCCTCATAATTATTTGCAATTTCACCATCTAAAATGGCTTCTTTAATGGCATCTTTAATAATACCAATTTCTCTACAAGGTTTTAAATTATAGGTTTTCATTATTATTTCTCCAGTAATTGGTGGTTGAAAGTTACGAATATGATCTCTTTCTTCTACTTCCTTAATTTTTTGGCGAACAATTTTAAAATTATTATGATATTTTTTAAATTTTTCAGGATTTTTGGTAGTAATATCTGCTTCGCAATGGGTTAGTAAATCATCAATATCATCACCAGCATCAAAAACCAATCTGCGAACTGCAGAGTCGCCAACTTCGGTAGCAATAACGATAGGTCTAGAACTCAATAAAACTAATTTTTGTACGTATTTCATTTTATCGTTCAATGGCATTTTTAAACGTTTAAAAATTTTATAAACCATTTTAGAACCTTTAAATTCATGTCCGTGAAAAGTCCAACCAATACCTTGTTCAAAACGTTTGGTTGGTGCTTTGCCAATATCGTGTAATAAGGCAGTCCATCGTAACCAAAGATTATCAGTCATTTTTGCAATATTATCTACTACTTCTAAAGTGTGATAAAAATTATCTTTATGTCCTTGTCCATTTCTATATTCAACACCTTGTAAATTGGTTAATTCGGGAAGTATTTGTTGTAATAAATCCGTTTTAAATAACAAATTTAAACCAATAGATGGTTTTGGACTTAGTAAAATTTTGTTTAATTCTGTTACAATACGCTCTTTGGTAATGATTTCTAAACGTTTTGCATTTTTTTTGATAGCATTTAAAGATTTTTTTTCGATAGTAAAACCTAATTGCGAAGCAAACCGAATGGCTCTCATCATCCGTAAAGGGTCATCAGAATAGGTAATATTTGGATTTAGAGGTGTACGAATAATTTTATTTTCTAAATCCTCCAAACCATTAAATGGGTCTAGTAAATTACCATAATTTTCTTTATTTAAGCTAATAGCCAGTGCATTTATAGTAAAATCTCTTCTGTTTTGGTCATCTTCTAAAGTACCTTCTTCCACCGTAGGATTTCTACTATCTTCGGTATAAGATTCTCTTCTTGCACCAACAAATTCCACTTCAATATCTTCAAAACGTAACATTGCCGTACCATAAGTCTTAAAAATTTGTACTTTAGGGTTATTAGGTAGGAGTGAAGCTACTTTTTTTGCCAATGCAATACCGCTGCCGACACAAACAATATCCACATCTTTTGCTTTTCCTCTTTGCAATATAAAATCACGAACAAAACCTCCAATAACATAGGTATCTACTTGCAATTCTTCTGCAGCTTGAGCAATGTAACCAAAGAGACTATTTTTTAAAGCGTCTTTATAAGCAATATCCATCATCCTAATATCTATTTTCGTAAAGTGATTATTTTATTTTCCACAAATCTAATAATTTTAGATGATTTACATGTTGCTTGTTCATTTTTTACTGAAACAACATAATCTACGGCATTGATTATTTTAGAATCAATTGCTTTAAATTGTGTTGGTGTATTCGTACCAGAAATATTTGCAGAAGTAGAAACGATAGGTTTGCCAAATTCTTTAATTAAAGCATGGCAAAAATTATTTTTAACAATACGAATAGCAATGGTATTATCTTTTGCAATACTATTTTTGGCTAAACCAATAGGATTGCTGTAAATAACGGTAGTTGGTTCGGATTGTTTCTCTACATAAGTTCTAATTTTTTTTGGAATATTTGGAATATATTTTTGAAGCATTTTAAAACCATCTACTAAAATAAGTAAACTTTTGTCTTGCTCTCTTTGCTTTATGCTGTAAATTTTTTTAATGGCATTTTCATTTGTAGCATCGCAGCCAATTCCCCAAACGGTATCTGTTGGATAAAGTATTGTTGCGCCGTTATTTAAAAAAGATATGGTATCTGTAATTTCTTTACGAAGTTTCATTATATAAAATTAGCTATTTTTTTCTGTATTGTGTAGTTTTTGCAATTCGAGATATCTTCTGTGTACACCAATACTACTTATATAAGCTATTTGTAAGCCAGAATTACCATCTAAAATACCCAAACCTAGAAAATAATGCCTTACAAAAGTGTAAATAGGTTTAATGTATAATTTAAAGGCATTCGATTTTTCTCCTTTTTCAAAAAGCTCTTTTGCTTTTAGTGTAGCATAAAAAGTAGTTCTATTTTTTAAATCATTAAAATTTTTATAAGAATAATGTATAATAGGATTAGCGGTTAAATCTGTATTGCCATTAATTTTTAAGGTTTCATGTACCCATTTTCGTTCATCATAATTAACATATTTTTTATTAAAAAATCTAAAAATAGTATCATTTTGCCAACCACTATATTTTATTAATTTTTTATTGATGTAATTTTTTCGATGTGATTCGTAAGCAATATTATTCGAGTTACTTTCAGACAAAGCACATATTTCATCAATAAAATCATCAGAAATTCGCTCATCGGCATCCATAAAAAGTACCCAATCGTTTGTAGCCTGTGCCAGTGCAAAATTACGTTGCTCCGAAAAATTTTTAAACTTATTCTGAACTAGTTTTACATTAGGATGTTTTTTAATAATTTCTACCGTACGGTCGTTACTAAAAGAATCAATAATAATTATTTCGTTTGCAAAACTAATATTTTGGAGTATGGATGTAATATTTTCTTCCTCGTTATAGGTTATTATTAAGGCTGTAATATTTGCTGTTTTTTTTTGCTTTGTGTTATTTGTTTTAATACCAAGCACCTGCTTGTAAACGTTTAAATATTGTTTACTAGCCTTATCCCAATTAAATTGCTTTCCCCATTTGATAACTGCATTTTTTCTATTATTCTCTATAAAATCTTGCATACCATCCGTAAAGACTTTTTGCATTTCTTTTTTATCAAAAGAATTAAAATAATAAGCATGTTTACCACCAACTTCTGGTAAACTGGTATGTGTAGATAAAAATACTGGTTTTCCTAAAACCATGGCTTCGATTGGAGGAATTCCAAAACCTTCGGAGATCGATGGAAAAACAAAAGCACTACAATTTTTTATATACCAATATTTTTCTTCTTCCGAAATAGGACCCGTTAAAGTTACCTGTGTACTTACATTATTTTTTTTAATTTCATCTTCAATAGTTTGTACATAATTTTTATCTGGTAAAATACCAGCAATTATTAATTCGTATTCTGTACCATCTACTAGTTGTGGTAAAACATGAAAATGCTTTTTGTATAAGACAGTACCTAAAGTAAAAATATATTTTTTTGTAGGTATGTATTTTGGACTATCAAAATTAGGGTATTCGGCAACAGTAACACCGTTATGAATAACAGTAACAGATTTGTTATAAAGATTTAGATTTTTTTTAATATCGTTTAAAACAAAATTTGAAATTACGGTAATATGGTCTGCTCTTTTAATAGTTTCTTGTACATTACGGAGTAGCTTTTTTTTCTTTGCTTCGGACTTATCCGCATATAAAAAATTGAGATCATGTATGGTATATACAATTTTTATTTTGCCTTTTGGAACAAATTTAGAATCCTGATAAGTAATATGCCAAAGTTTGTATTTTCTAGGTTTTATTAAAAATAATTTTTCAATAAGTTTGCGATTCATTCTATGAATACCCTTTGGTAAATCAACAGAAGAATGACTAAAAAAGTAAAATTCAAAAAATTTACTATTAGAATTTAAAAGACTTTTGTATAAATTTTCACAATAGTTATGTAATCCAGTAAATGGATATTTCATACGTTCTATATCAACTATTATCTTCTTTTTTTTCATTTAAAAGGGTTGTAATCTCTAAGAGATAAAACTTTTATGTGTATAATTTATAAATATTTTTAACAATAACATCGTCATTAAATTTCTGAGCAAATGTAAGACCTTTTTCTTCCATTTCTTTTTTTAAAGACGGGTTATTTAAAATTTGTACAATAGCATTTTCAATTTCCACGCTATCTGATGGATTTATATACATAGAATTAGCACCACCAGCTTCGCTAAAACAACCATCTTTAGATGTAATTACAGCAGTTTTGGAGTATAAGGCTTCAATAATTGGAATACCAAAACCTTCAAAAATACTCGGATATACAAAAATATCTGCTAACTTATAAATGATTGCCAATGCTTCTAAATCTACATTTTTTAAAAATTGCACTTTATTCTGCATATTATTGTCGGAAATATATTGCTTAACTTTCTTGGCATAGTCCGATTTATCATTACCAACCACAACTAGTTTAGTATCTATATTTTGAATTGCTTTTACTAAGTTTAAAACGTTTTTTCTTTCTTCGATTGTACCTACATTTAAAATAAAATTGTTTGGTAAATTAAATTTTTCTTTGGTTTTATCGATTAAATCTTGGTTGTATTCTTTTTTAAAAGCAGCAGCACATCCTTGGTAAACTACTTTTATTTTATCTGGATTAATACCTAAAAAAGTGACAATATCTTTTTTTGTTTGTTCGGAAATTGCAATAACTACATCTGCAATTTGAGCAGCATGTTTAAATTTTGCAAAATGAATTTTCCGATCAAAAAACGAATACAATTCTGGATAACGTACAAAAATTAAATCGTGAATAGTTACTAAGGTTTTTATGTTTGTTTTGTTAATACCTTTAGGTAACTCGCCAGATAAACCATGATAAATTTCAATTTTATCTGCAACCAATTGTTTTACAATAGCACCTTGCCTCCAAATAGAAGATAATTTTTTCCAAAATTTAGATTTCGGTAAAATTTCGATATTATTATTTGCCAAAGGATACCTTTTATCTTTAGATTTTTTAGGATTGTATAAGAAATAGGTATTATTTGGATAAAATTTGGATAAAATTCGCAATAAATCACGACTGTAATTTCCTAAACCAGTACCATTATGAAAAGCTCTTTTAGCATCAAAACCAATACGCATTTTATTTATTGTTTATTTATTAATCCAAAACTCAAAATCCAACATTACATCACCCTAAACCGCAACATCATTTTTGCGAAGTGCATCGTTAAGTGAAGTTTTTTTATTTGTACTCTCTTTACGTTTTCCAATAATTAAAGCACACGGAACATTGTAATTTCCAGCTTTAAATTCTTTAGTATAGCTACCCGGAATTACTACCGAGCGTTCTGGAATTACTCCTTTAGTAATGATAGGTTTTTCTCCAGTAACATCAATAATTTTGGTACTCATAGTTAGTACTACATTAGCACCTAAAACGGCTTCTTTTTTTACACGAACACCTTCTACTACGATACAACGAGAGCCAATAAAACAATCGTCTTCAATAATTACAGGAGCAGCCTGTAAAGGTTCTAAAACACCACCAATACCAACACCACCGCTCAAATGTACATTTTTACCAATTTGTGCACAGCTACCAACCGTAGCCCAAGTATCAACCATGGTTCCTTCATCAACATACGCGCCAATATTCACATAACTTGGCATTAAAATTGTGCCTTTAGAAATATACGAACCATATCTTGCAACGGCATGTGGTACAACGCGAATTCCTTTTTCTTGATAATTTTTTTTCAATGGAATTTTATCGTGATATTCAAAAATACCAACTTCTAAAGTTTCCATTTTCTGGATAGGAAAATACATTACCACCGCCTTTTTCACCCATTCGTTAATTTGCCAATCGTTATTTTTAGGTTCTGCAACACGTAATATTCCCTCGTCTAATAAACGAATAACTTCTCGTACAGCATCTTTGGTAGCATTTTCTTTTAATAAAGATTTGTTGCTCCAAGCATTTTCAATTATACCTCTAATTGTATCCATCTTAATCCATTTGAAAAGCAAAAGTAATATTTATAGACCGAATAATTAGAAAAAATAGTATTTTTGCCAAAAATCGATATAGAAATATGGCGAGAATTCTTGCAATAGATTACGGTAAAGTTAGAACAGGAATTGCAATAACAGATGAATTACAGCTAATTGCATCAGGTTTAACTACCGTTAAAACAACCACATTATTTTCGTTTTTAGAAGATTATTTAACGAAAGAAAATGTAGGGTTATTTATTGTAGGAGAACCAAAACAAATGGATTATTCGCCGTCGGAAAGTGAAGCTTTAATAGTACCATTTTTGGTAGAATTAGAAAAGCGATTTCCAGAAATAGAAATAAAACGTGTCGATGAGCGGTTTACCTCTAAAATGGCATTTCAAGCCATGATTGATAGTGGATTATCGAAAAAGAAAAGAAGAAATAAAGCACTGTTAGACGAAATTAGTGCAACCATAATATTACAAACATACTTGAGTGGTCGATAAAACCATAAAGAATTAAAGATTAAAAAAATGATTTTACCAATAGTTGCTTATGGCGATAGAGTTTTAAGAAAAAAATGTGTCGATATTGATGCTGATTATCCAGGATTAGAAAAACTAATTAGTGATATGAAAGAAACCATGAAAAATGCTTTTGGCGTTGGTTTAGCGGCACCACAAATAAATAAAGCAATTCGATTATTTGTAATTAATACTGCACCTTTTGCCGAAGATGAAGATTTAAGCGAATTTGAAAGAGAAACATTAGAAAATTTTGACAAAGTTTTTATCAATGCAAAAATAATAAAAGAAGAAGGCGAAGAATGGGCGTTTAATGAAGGTTGCTTAAGTATTCCAAACATTAGAGAAGACGTTTTTAGACAAGATACCATAACTATCGAATATTTTGATGAGAATTTTAAAGTACACAAAGAAGTTTTAACAGGTTTAGCAGCAAGAGTAGTACAACATGAATACGACCATATTGAAGGAATCTTATTTACAGATAAACTATCTTCGTTAAAAAAACGACTTATAAAAAAGAAGCTAGAAAATATATCTAAAGGAAAAGTAGATGTAGATTATAGAATGAAATTTCCAAAGAAAAAATAAACAAACGATTAAATATATAAAATGACATTAGAAAAATTAATAGTAGTAACAGGTAAACCAGGAATTTTTAAGATAAACTCGCAAACAAAAGTAGGTTTGTTAGTAGAATCATTAACGGATAATAAAAAATTTCCAATTCACAATATTCATAATGTGAGTAGTTTAAATGATATTGCTATTTATACAGATGAAGATGAAGTACCTTTACGTACTATTTTTAAAACAATTTACGATAAAGAAAAAGGTAAAAAAACAATCAGTCATAAAGAAAGTAAAGCTGTATTAATCGATTTTTTTACAGAAATTTTACCAAATTACGATGTAGAAAGAGTATATGCTTCTAACATTAAAAAAATTGTACAATGGTATAACTTGTTGGTAGATGCAAAATTTGATTTTTCTAGTTTAGAACAAAAAGAGAGTTCCGAAGAAGAAGAATAGATAATGATTAATGTTTTCAAATCGGCAAATTGGCGAATTAGCGAATTAGCAAATTAGCGAATTGGTGAATTAGCAAATTAGCAAATTAGTAAATTAAAATCGGCAAATTAACACATTGGCACATTGGCAAATCGGCACATTGGCACATTGGCACATTGGCACATTGGCACATTGGCACATTGGCAAATTAGCAAATCATCTCCTATTCAAATAAATCATAAGATAATAAACTAAGGTAACGAGGGAACTAACAGCAGCAACAACATAAGTTCTAGCAGCCCATTTTAAAGCATCTTCTGCGCCATCCTGTTCTTCTGATGTAAGCATATTTTTATCTTTTAGCCATGCAAGTGCTCTGTTACTAGCATCGTATTCCACAGGAAGTGTTACAAAACTAAATAAGACCGTTGCAGCAAAAAACAAAATACCTAAAAGCAATAATTGAGGAAAAGAATTCACTAAAAAAATACCAGCAATTAGTGCAATTTGGGCAATTCTTCCAGAAATATTAACCGTAGGTACCATTTTACTTCTAAATTCGAGCCAAGAATAGCCAACAGCATGTTGTATTGCATGACCACATTCGTGTGCAGCAACTGCAGCTGCAGCAGCATTACGCTCGTTATATACAGCTTCGCTGAGGTTTACTGTTTTATCAGCTGGATTATAATGGTCGGTTAATCTACCTCTAACAGAAATTACTTTAACATCGTATATGTTGTTATCTGCTAACATTTTTTCGGCAATTTCTCTACCACTCAATCCATTTTGAAGAGAGAGTTTTGAGTATTTTTTGAATTTACTTTTTAATCGTTGTTGGACTATTCCTCCAATAATGGCAATACCACCAATTAGTATATATGCAATCATAATTTATATTTTTTTAAAATTTATAATCTTTCAATCTTTTTAATCTTTTCAATTTCTCAATTAATTACTATTTTTACAGCATAAATTATAC
>WFMU01000005.1 GCA_015488935.1 Flavobacteriaceae bacterium
TAATTATATAGATGGATTTACAGAAAATCCGGATATAAATGGATTGTCTAATGCATTTAATAATACAGGTTTTCCTGTGAAAATATTAAATCCATATAGAAATTGTGATAATTGTTCCGCCTTTATCTGTGATGATACCGGAGTAGCCAATACTAGTTATATTGAAAAATGGTATGGCATGAATTTAAATCAATACATAAGTGCCAACATTACTGATCCGGGAATATTTGATACAACCGGTGATGGAGCTGATCCTGCTTCTTCAGCTTCTGCAGAATCCGGATTACCAAGTATGACTGAACCGGATGATGCTTTACAACTTCAAGGAGAATCTCCTTTTGGTATGAATGCTATTTCAAAATTCACTGAAAGTGAATCTCGTTCAGAAGTCATAGGAGCAACTTCTTTTGTTAAAAGAACCGAAAGTCATTCTAATTATAGTTATAGTTTATCCGATTTTATTGATTTGAACGGTGATGGTTATCCGGATATTATTGCAGAAAACACTGTTTTATTAACCAACAAAGTTGGAGGACATCAAGTTAGTATAGATGGAAATTTTAGATCTGAATCTGAAAGTTGGAATAATGGTTGGTTTGTTGGGATTACACAAGGTGTTCCTATTACTGCAGGTAGAGAAGTGAAAACAGGAACAACAAGTTCTTCAAGCAATCAAAACAATCAAGGGAATGCTCCTAAAAAAACTTCTGCTCCTAATACAAATTCTAATGGTGATAACGGCGATCCCGCCATTAATTTAAATATAGGAGGTAGTGTTAGGACAACAAATGGAGAAAATTTACCTTCTTTATTCTTTCAAGATGTCAATAATGACGGATTGGCAGACAGAATTACTTGTACTGGTTGTAATAATAATAATACTCCAAACACCTATACCATTCAATACAATGATGGTTCATTTAACTTTAATGCTTCAACTGAATATGCATCAAATTTTAAAGGAGCTAATTCTTCCGGTAGTAGCGTTGTTAGTTTTTCTGTTGGTGCAGGTACGGGTTTTGACCTTCTCGAAGGAGCATCTGATACTGGAGCAAGTTCAGTTGGTGTTGGTTTATCCATTGGTGGAAGTAAATCACGAGCAAATACTAAAGTTTTTCATAATGATATTAATGGTGATGGTTATACCGATATAATAACTTTTAATGGATTTAGTTATACTATACAATACAATTTAGGTAATTCTTTTACTCCGGCTCAGTCTTTCCCTATTGCTGTTCCTCTATATTCTCATTCATCAACAAAATCTGCCTCAATGTCTGCAGATGCTAATATTTATTTTTCATTTCCCATACCAGTACCGCTTTTTTCAATTTTCTTTAAAGTAGGAACAACTGTTAGTGGAAACTACAATTTAAGTGTTTCCGATCAAGATTTAACTTTTAAAGATTTTAACGGTGATGGCTATACAGATATTCTTATTTCAAACGGAAATAATTCATTTAGAGTTTACCTAAATAAAATGGGAAAAACAAATATGCTAAAACAAGTTGATAACTTTATAGGAGGTGATTTTGTAATGGATTATGATCTTGTAACACCTACTGCTGAAAATCCAAACACAAAATGGGTATTGAGCAAAATAACAGTAAATGACGGTTATGATTTTACAAATGATGGAGAAGACACTTACATTAAAAAAATAAAATATGGCAAGCCTCATTATGATAGACGGGAAAGAAGTTTTTATGGATTTGATAAAGTAAGTACACAAGATGTCCTTGAAGAATATAACGAAGCAACACAAGAAACAGTAGAAACCGTTTATAGAACCTATGTTTCGGAATATTATAATACCAGTTATTTTAATAATGGTTTACTCAAAAAATCGTATATGATAAAAGGAGAAGAAACCGATATAAATAACCAAGAAATTTATTCTGTAACCGAAAACAGTTATGCTATTAAAACAATTAAAAATGATTGGAAAATAGATTTAAATTCAAACTATCCGTTAGAAACTTTTGATATAGGAGGTCTTTCCGGAGGTACGGAAGGAAGAAAACAAGCAATTGTTTTATTGCAAGAAAGTACTAATAAAATGTATTCTTTTGGTGATAATTTTATATCCAATGCAACAGGCTTTAAATATGATGAGTATGGTAGAGTTGTAGCTTATAATTATTCCGATTCTAATACTAATTATGACTCCGAAATTGAATACCACAATAATGCCACATTAGAGCAAAATAATTTACTAAACATACCTAAAAAAATTGTAGTTTCGGGTGATGGAATTATGCGTAAAAGAGAAACCGATGATATTAATACATCTACAGGTAGTATAGGTTCCATTAAGGTTTATTATAGCTCTAGTGCATTTGCAAAAACAAATATGAAGTACGATAATTACGGTAACCTTGCTTATATTGATTACCCAAGCAATGAAAATAACCAACGAATGTCTTATGAATATACCTACGATTCGGAATTGCATAAATATCTTATTGGTATTAAAGACGCTTTTGGTTACGTTTCGGAATCTACATATAACCCTAAATTTGATGTTATTACCGAAGCTATTGATATTGCCGGTAATAAAATGCGTTATACGTATGATAGTTTTGGTAGAGTAAAAACAATTACAGGTCCAAAAGAAATTGAAAATGATCAAGATTTTACTATTGCGTTTGAATATTTTAGAAATCAAAATGAACTAGCTAATTTTTCTGCACCTTTAGCAATAACTAAACATTTTGACCCTCAATACCCTAGAAATTATATGGAAACTTATACTTTTACCGATGGATTGGCTAGACCAATTCAAGTTAAAAAAGATATTGAATTAGATAGTAGGGAAGCAATGAGCGTATCCGGAATGATAAGTTACGACGCCTATGGTAGAGCAGTAAAACAATTTAATCCTACTTTTGAAACTAAAGATGCAAATGTTAATTCAACGGTAAATCAAAATACTTCGGAATATTTTAGTACTACAGAATTAGATGAGGCAGATAGAACAATAACTGTAACCGACCCCGAAAATAATAATACATTTATAAGCTATAAAATTGAAAATGATGGATTTAATAATCCTGCACTAGAAACCAAAACAATTGTAGAACAAAATGATAGCCAAAATATTGTTACCTTTGTTTATAAAGATATGCAAGGCAAACAAACATCTACAAAAAGTGTAGGACCGGAAGGTGATATTTGGACTAAATTTAAGTATAACAATATAGGCGAATTAATGTCGTATATAGATGATGGAAATATGGAAACTTCTTATAAATACGATTTAATGGGTAGAAAATTATATGTATCCAATCCGGACTTTGGTGCAATAAAGTATAAATATGATAATGCTAGTAACCTTATAGCACAACAAACAGCCAACTTAGCACAAATAGATGAATGGATACATTTTAAATATGATTATAATAGATTAGAATCTATTAAATTTCCGGAAATTAGCGGAAATACTAATATAAGTAACGTTGTATATAAATATGGCGATTCCGGAAATGAAACAGGAAGAGTTATATACCAACAAGACGCAACAGGTACTCAAGAATTTGAATATGGTAATTTGGGAGAAATAACTAAAATTAAACGTAATGTGGTTACACCAATGGACCATCATACTTTTACAACGGAATTTACTTATGATACTTGGAACAGAATTCAACAAATTATTTATCCGGATACCGAAAAAGTGAATTACACCTATAATTTAGGTGGTAAAATTACAAATATTAAAGGTACCGTAAACGATAGAGATTATGATTACTTAAGAAGAGTTACTTACGAATACGATGAACAACCAGCTCAAATAATGTACGGAAATGGAGTTATAACCAATTATAAATATACTCCTGCATTAAGAAGAATGGAAAATTTATCCGTTTATAAAGATAGAGATGTATATTTAGACAACACATATAACTACGATAAAATAGGAAATGTTAATTTTATAGAAAATATAGCACCTCCTGTAAATAATATGTTAGGTAGATATAATAATAGATATTATTATGATGTTTTAAACCGATTAAAAAGTGCAGAAGGTGGCTTTACCGGAGACCGAAATGTACCAAGTGGAGATGAAAGTAGTGAATACGGTTTAGAAATGGAATACAATAACACCTATGGTATTGTAGCAAAAAAACAAACTCATCTAAAAAATGGTAATGAGTTTATGCCAAATACTTATAACAATAATTATCGTTATTACGAAGGAACACATAAACTAAAAGAAATTATTGATGCCAATACCGAAGCACAACAGGGTTTTAGATATGATTTTAATGGTAATTTAACCCTAAAAGAAACAAGAGAAGAGTCAAGACGCTTATATTGGGATGAAAGCAACCGTTTACGTGTAGTTGAAATAGGACGCGGTATGCAACATTATATTTATGATGCTTCCGGGGAACGTGTTTTAAAAGCAAACACACGTGTTGAAGATATTTACGAAAACGGACAATTAACCAATAGCAGTATTAATATTGACTCTTATACAATGTATCCTAGTGGTTATTTAGTTTATAATAATGATGGTAGATATACCAAACACTATTATATGGGGGCAACACGTATTGCTACACAAGTAGGAAATGGTAGAGTTGGTCGTCAAACTACAGCAAATGCGTTTGACAAAAAACTGCAAGAGTTACAAAAAATAGATTTAAATGCAATTTTGAGTAAAGGAAAAGACCCTAAAAAAGTAACCTTTAACAAACACCAGCCTATTGTTTTTGATGACGAACCGCTAGATACCTTGCACCGACCAACAGCAAATGTCTATTTCTACCACCCCGACCATTTGGGAACAGCAACACTTTTAACCGACATT
>WFMU01000006.1 GCA_015488935.1 Flavobacteriaceae bacterium
AATAATAACAATGCCTCGCTTAAGCGACACAATGACGGAAGGAGTTGTAGCACAATGGTTAAAAAAAGTTGGAGATAAAATTTCGGAAGGAGATATTCTTGCAGAAATTGAAACAGACAAGGCAACCATGGAATTTGAATCTTTTAACGAAGGAACACTCCTTTATATAGGATTAGAAGAAGGAGCAGCTGCACCTGTAGATTCGCTTTTAGCAATTATTGGTGAAGAAGGAGAAAACATAGATGAATTAATCGAAAAATTTAAAGAAGAAGCCAAAAAAGAAACTCCAGCTGAAACCAAAAAAGAAACCAAAACCAAACCTACTACACCTATTGCCAAAACAGTTGCAACAACACCAACAGAAACAAAAGTAGTAGAAAAATCTCCAGCAATTGAAATTCCAACAAATACAGGAGGAAGAATTTTTATATCGCCATTAGCAAAAAAATTGGCTAATGAAAAAGGTATAAATATCCAAACTATAACAGGAACTGGAGAAAATGGTAGAATTGTTAAACGCGATGTAGAATTTTTCAATCCAGCAACAACTACAAATACAACCGCAGCCCCATTTGTGCCAAAAGGAGAAGAGAGCTTCGAAGATATTAATAATTCGCAAATGCGAAAAGTTATTGCCCGCCGATTAGGAGAATCAAAATTTATGGCACCACATTACTACTTAAATGTAGAATTTGATATGGAAAATGCCATGGCTTTCCGCAAACAATTCAACACCGCTCCAAATACAAAAATATCCTATAACGATATTGTGGTAAAAGCAACAGCATTAGCATTAAAACAACATCCACAAGTAAACTCACAATGGTTTGAAGACCGTATGCGATTAAATCACCATGTACACATTGGAGTAGCTGTAGCTGTACCAGACGGACTCTTAGTCCCTGTTGTTAAATTTGCAAACGAGCAAACACTGCAACAAATCGGTGCTACAGTTAAAGAAATGGCAAAAAAAGCACGTAATAAAAAATTACAACCAAACGAAATGGAAGGTAGTACATTTACTATTTCTAATTTAGGAATGTTTGGTATTACCGATTTCACTTCTATTATTAACCAACCAAATTCGGCAATTTTATCTGTAGGAGCAATTGTAGAAAAACCTGTGGTAAAAAATGGACAAATAGTAGTTGGGCATACTATGAAGCTTACTTTAGCATGTGATCATAGAACGGTAGATGGAGCAACAGGAGCACTTTTTTTACTAACCTTAAAAGAGTTTATTGAAAATCCTGTTACCATGTTAATATAATAATGTTGTTCTTGTTACAAAAGAAACAAAAAAATAAGCTACCTTTGCAATCAAGAAAAATAAAACTAACTTAATAAAAATTTAAATCTTATGAAAAGAGTATTATTATCATTCGTAATCGTTGCAGGATTAGCTTTCGGAACTACATCATGTAGTAAAGCTAAAGACTCAGCAAAAAAAGCAGGAGATGCTGTTGAAAATGCAGCAGAAAAAACTGGAGATGCAGTAAAACAAGCTGCAGAGAAAACTAAAGAAGCAGTTAAAGAAGGTGCAGAAGCTGTAAAAGAAGGTGCAGAAAAAGCCGTAGATGCTGTAACTGACAACGCACAGGTAGAAAAAGGTAAAGCATTATTTACTTCTAAAACATGTGCTACTTGCCATGGTGTGGATAAAAAAGTATTAGGTCCTTCAATTAAAAATATTGTAAAAGTTTATAGTGAAAAAGGTGCTAATATGGTAAAATTCTTAAAAGGAAACTCTGCCCCAATAGTAGATACTGACCCAGGTCAAGTAGCTATTATGAAAGCAAATGTTGATGGTTTCTTAAAAGATATGAAAGCAGAAGAATTACAAGCGGTAACAGCTTATATGCGAAGTGTTGGTAAATAATTAACACTATAAAGTAATAAAAAAACAAGGGTTTCATTTTTAAATGAAACCCTTGTTTTTTATCTCTATTTATAACAGAATAATCCTATTTTTGCAATATGGCAAGAAAGAAAAAAAACTATATTTTCGAAAATATCGAAGTAACAGATGCAGGTGCTAAAGGCAAAACCATAGCAAAATCACCAGATGGAAGAGTCATATTTTTATCCAATGCAGTGCCTGGAGATATTGTTGACATACAAACAGGCAAAAAACGAAAATCCTATTTTGAAGGAAAAGCAATAAAATTTCATAAGTTATCCGAAAGACGTACCGAACCTGTTTGTACGCATTTTGAAAATTGTGGTGGCTGCAAATGGCAACACATGAAATACGATGACCAACTCTTTTTTAAAGAAAAAGAAGTTACCAATAACCTAATTCGTATTGGTCATTTAAAATTGCCTAAAATAACTCCGATATTAGGTAGCAAAAAACAATATTTCTATCGCAATAAAATGGAATTTTCATTCTCAAGTAGTAGATGGCTAACCTACGAAGAAATTAATTCTGAAGAAGAAATAGACAATAGAAATGCCTGTGGATTTCATATTGCAGGAATGTGGGATAAAATTTTAGATGTCACAAAATGCCATTTACAAGAAGAACCATCAAATGAAATTCGTAATTTTATCAAAGAATTTAGTATTCAAAATGGATTAGAATTTTATAATCCAAGAGCACAAGAAGGACTGCTTAGAACTGTAATGATACGTATTTCTTCAAACGGAGAAATAATGGTTGTTATTCAGTTTTTTAAAGAAGATATTACAAAAAGAGAATTATTATTACATGCCATTGAAACTAAATTCCCAAAAATAACCTCACTACAATACATTATTAATAGCAAAGGAAACGACTCTATTTACGACCAAAATATCATTCTTTTTAAAGGTAGAGACCATATTTTTGAAGAAATGGAAGGTCTAAAATTTAAAATAAATGCCAAATCCTTTTACCAAACAAATTCATATCAAGCCTACGAATTATATAAAATAACAAGAAATTTTGCAGAACTTACTGGAAAAGAACTCGTATATGATTTATATACAGGAACAGGAACTATAGCACAATTTGTAGCAAAAAAAGCAAAAAAAGTAATTGGTGTAGAATCTGTTCCAGAAGCAATTTTAGACGCAAAAGAAAACGCAAAAAATAATAAAATTGATAATGTAGATTTTTTTGTGGGTGATATGAAAGAAGTTTTTACATCTAATTTTATACAACAACACGGTAAGCCAGATGTTATAATTACCGATCCACCAAGAGAAGGAATGCATAAAAAAGTAGTAGAACAAATACTTGCCATATTACCACAAAAAATAGTATATGTGAGTTGCAATAGCGCAACACAAGCAAGAGATTTAGAAATATTAGCACCAAAATATAAAATAACAAAAACACAAGCTGTAGATATGTTTCCACAAACACACCATGTAGAGAATGTTGTTTTGTTAGAAAAACGTTAAACACGCCAAAACATAATAAAAATGATACACATTTGAGTATATTTG
>WFMU01000007.1 GCA_015488935.1 Flavobacteriaceae bacterium
ATACTAAATTGCACGCCCTAATTAAATCCACAAAATGAGAAAGTACATTCTATATTTTTTAGTTATTGTATTGGTAACAATGAGCTCTTGTAAAGATGAAAAAGTGATTGCTGCTTTTGGTTTTATGAATGAAAAATTAGAAGAATCTAATCAAGTGCTTACGGTTAGAAACGAAACACAACAGCAAGTGTTAGATGCAAGTATTCTTAAAGACCCAGAAAAATACCAACCATTAAAAGATCGATCAGATAAAGTAAATAGAATTACTAGTGACTTTTACAACTATTTAGAAGATGTAAAAGATAAAATTTATGAAGGTTATTTAGAAAAAGGAGAAAGTAGAGAGCAGTACGAGAAATTAGCAACTAGTGATTTTGTAGATAAAATGTTCTTTATTGGTGATGAACCAACAGCAGAAGGACAAGAATTTGTAAATCGAATAAATCGTTTTAAAATAGATATTGCAAGTGCCTTAGGGCGAGGATTTGCATCTATTTCATCGCTAGTAAATGCTAGATTTAGAACACAAACAATTATTGGAAAAAAAGGAGAAAGTATTCCTTGGCTTAATTTAAAATTTAAAGGATTTCCTGCAATTACCTCTATTACAAATATTTCGCAAATGCAAACGGATATAAAATTAATTCAATCCGAATTATTGCTATCTATGATTAGTGGAGAATTTGAAAGAGAACTAGCAATGCGTAATTTTATAGGTATTGTACAATTAAATAAGAATGCCTATTTAGAAGGTGAAAGAGTAAGAGGTAAAATATTATTAGGAAGATACGATACTTCGGTAACACCAGAAAATGCCTATGTAAATGGTATTAAAATAGATGAAAAGTTTCTTAGCGAAGGTGAAGTTAATTTAGAATTTATAGCAAATAGTATTGGAGAGCACCCATTAACAGGAGTATTTACAGTAATGGAAGAAGGTGAGCCAGTACAAATTAGATTTAATAGTAGCTATTCTGTAATTAGAAAATACCGTTACGATGGTAATAATCCAGAAGACCCAGCACCTGTAGTATCAGGTTCTCCAACTAGAAAACCAGTACCAGTACCAAAAGAACCAATTCCTGCCTTTGATGAAACCAAAGTAAAATTAGAAGGAACCATTAAAGATCAGTTTGGTTATTTAACTTTATCTAAACGTTCATTAAGTACCTATCCAATAGGAGCATTGCATTACGAAACGAATAAAAAATACAAAGCCGTTAGTTTTTCTATAAAAATAGAAGGCGCATCGCCAGTTCATGTAAAAGGAAATAAATTAGATGCAAGAGCAAGAAAAGCAATTCAGCGATTGCGTAAAGGGCAACGAATTAAAATTTTCGATATAAAAGTAGTATCTAGCTCTGGAGGAAGGTTAAATAATATAGAACCAATTGTTATTAAAATAAAATAAACTTCTATTTTATTGTTAGTTTGAGATAGTAATTTTAAAAAAATATTTCTATCAAATTTTGCATATAATTTTAATACTTTTGCGATATGCAAAAAGAACTTAGACTTTCCAATTGGTTACCAACAACAAATAAAGAAGTAAAACTTAGAGGTTGGAGCGAGTTAGATGTTATCTTATTTAGCGGAGATGCTTATGTAGATCATCCATCTTTTGGACCTGCAGTAATAGGACGAATTTTACAAAGTTATGGTTTAAGAGTTGCTATTGTACCACAACCAAGTGTACATGATAACCTTCAAGATTTTACCAAATTAGGAATACCAAAACTATTTTTTGCAGTAACAGCAGGAGTAATGGACTCGATGGTTAGTAATTATACAGCCAATAAATGGAAACGAGAAAAAGATGCCTACACACCAAATGGCGATAAAGGATTTAGACCAGATTATGCTACAACAGTTTATTCTAAAATATTAAAAGAAAAATTTCCGAATATTCCTGTTGTTATTGGTGGTATTGAAGCTTCTTTACGAAGAGTAACACATTACGATTATTGGAGTGATAAACTAAAGCCAAATATTTTAACAGACTCTAAAGCAGATTTATTGGTGTATGGTATGGGAGAACAACCACTTCGAGAAATTGTAAATCTTTTACAAAAAGGAGTACCTTTTTCATCACTTACCACTGTTAAGCAAACAGCTTATTTAAAAGATAAAGAAGTAAAATTACAAAAAAATAAAAATTGGAAAGATGTAGAAATAAATTCGCATGAGATTTGTTTACAAGATAAAAAGAAATTTGCAGCAAATTTTAAAGTGATTGAGCAAGAATCCAATAAAATTTTTGGAAGTAGAATACTACAAGAAGTACAAGGTAAAACCTTGGTTATAAATCCACCATATCCAACAATGACCGAAAAGGAAATTGATGCCTCTTTTGATTTGCCATTTACTAGATTACCACATCCAAAATACAAAAAAAGAGGACCAATACCTGCTTTTGAAATGATTAAATTCTCTATTAATATTCATAGAGGATGTTTTGGTGGTTGTAGTTTTTGTACCATATCTGCACATCAAGGAAAATTTATTGCAAGTAGAAGTAAAGCGTCTATTTTAAGAGAAGTAGATAAAGTTGCAAATATGCACGATTTTAAAGGATACTTATCCGATATTGGAGGACCATCGGCAAACATGTACAAAATGAAAGGTAAAATACAAGCTATTTGCGATAAATGTGTTGCACCTTCTTGTATAAATCCAGTTATCTGTAGTAATTTAGATACATCGCATAAGCCATTAACAGAAATTTACCAAGCAGTAGATAAGCATCCAAAAATTAAAAAATCCTTTATTGGAAGTGGAATTAGACACGATATGTTGGTGCCAGAATTTAATAAAAATGCCGACCCAAAAGAACTAGATGCCTATACCGAAGAGGTAATGGCCAAACATGTTTCAGGTAGATTAAAAGTAGCGCCAGAACACACGTCAGATCCTGTTTTAAAACTAATGCGAAAACCATCATTTTCTTATTTTCATAAATTTAAAAAACGTTTTGATGAAATTAATAAAAGAAGAAAATTAAACTTACAACTAATTCCGTATTTTATATCTAGCCATCCTGCAAGTGAATTAGAAGATATGGCAAATTTAGCTGCAGAAACTAAAGACATGGGTTTTCAACTAGAGCAAGTACAAGGTTTTACACCAACACCAATGACAGTTGCAACAGTAATCTATTACAGTGGATACCATCCATATACATTAAAAAAAGTAAATACACCACGTACAAAAAAAGAAAGAGAAGACCAACATCGTTTTTTCTTTTGGTATAAAAAAGAAAATCAAAGTTGGATTAGAAGTACCTTATCGAAAGTAAAAAGAAGCGATTTATTAGAAAAATTATTACCAGAAAAAAATAAAAATAAAAAGGCAAAAGGCTTTAAAAGTGTATTACCAAAACAAAAAAGGCATCAAAAATTAAGTTTGCCATCAGAATTTCCTACCAATAAAAAATCATTGAGAAAAAAGAAAAAAAAACGAAGGTAAATTAAATCTTAAGTCTGCTCAGGTTAATAGTAAAAACTATCATCACCATCAAAAATATCAAAGTCATCATCTTCCTCATCTGAAGGCATAATTTCGAATTCTTTTTTTGGAGCTTCTTTAGGTAAATCGCCTAAAGAAAATAATAATAGTGGTACCGATTTGTCTTCCACTTCATGGAATTCAGAAACAAATTCTACAAAAAAGGTCCATAGATTTAAAAAATCATAAACGTATAATAATTTGTTGTTTTGTTTGTTAAAAACAGCATCTAATTTGTAATCTTGCATTTGCGATAATCCGCCAACTTGCTCACTCATATTAAACAAAGGAATCTCTTCTCCTTGGTTCCATGCTTCATCAGTATGGTAAAACGAAGCCATTTCCGTACCGTTAAAACCAAAAGCATTTACAATGGTTTGGTGTAAATCTTCCAAAGTAAAATCACGCAAAAGAGCCACTTCTCTTATTACATCTTCTTTGGTATCTAAAATTATTCTAAATTTGTACATCTGAATTTTTAATAAACTAGGTGCAAAATTAAGATTAAATTTTAAAAGTAAAACTAAAAGTAGTACATTTGTGCCCCAATAATTACATTATGCCAGAAAAGAGAATTCTTCATTTATTAAACATGTCATCAAAAGGAACTTTGATGGAAACACTTGGAATAGTTTATACCGAAGTTGGTGTGGATTATTTAGTTGCTACAATGCCAGTAACAGATAAGGTTTTGCAACCAAATGGTTTGCTTCATGGAGGTGCTTCGGTAGCATTAGCAGAAACACTCGGAGGAGCAGCATCGCACTTGTTTATTGATAACGGTGAATTTGAAATTAGAGGAATTGAAATCACTGCAAATCACCTTAAAAGTAAACGCGAAGGAATTGTTAAGGCAACTGCTAAAATGATAAATCAAGGCAAAACATTGCATTTGTGGGAAATACGTATTGAAGATGAAGAAGGAGACCTAGTTTCCTTATGTAAATTAACCAATATTGTTTTACCAAATAAAAACTAAGTTTGGCAAACGAAATAGCAATACTTTATCTTAAGATAGCAGATGCATTTCGGCAAAAAAAACCTTTTGTAAGTTATCGAAAACCCAATACTACAGAAGTATCGTTGCTTATTCAAAAAGATGCTAACACTTATGTGCTAAATGATTTTTCTGAAAGCGGATTTGTATTCGCACCATTTGATTCTGATAAGAAAAGTATATTTTTTCCTTTACAAAAAAGTAGTTACGAAACATTTTTATATCAAAAAAATGAAACGGTAGAAAAACCAATTTTACAAGAAAATACAACAAATCAAAAAGAAACTCATATTGCTTTAGTAAAAAAAGGTATTGATTTTATTAAAAATAAAAATACGCCAAAAATAGTTTTATCGCGTAAAGAAACTATAGAATTAGCCAATTTTAATGTAATAAAAACATTTAAAAATTTATTACAGCATTACAAAACGGCATTTACTTATATTTGGTATCATCCAAATGTAGGATTATGGCTTGGTGCAACACCAGAAACATTGCTTAAAACAATAAATAATGTATTTAAAACAATAGCTTTGGCAGGAACACAAGTTTACAAAAATACCTTAGATGTGCTTTGGGAAGAAAAAGAAAAACAAGAGCAGCAATTTGTAACCGATTATATTGTATCGCAATTAAACCAATTAGATATTCCTTGTAAAGTTTCATTACCATTTACAATAAAAGCCTCTAATATTGTGCATTTGTGTACCGATATTACGGGAAGATTAAAGACGCTAAATGCATTACAATCTGTTGTTAAAGCATTGCATCCAACTCCAGCTGTTTGTGGTTTGCCTAAAGAGAAAGCAAAAAATTTTATTTTAAAGAATGAAGGTTACGACAGAGAATTTTATACAGGTTTCTTTGGAGAATTAAATTTTACTACAGACCAAAGACAAAGTAAAAATAACAAACGAAATATAGAGAATCACGCTTACAATTTTTTAAAAAAACAAAGCCATTTATTTGTAAATCTGCGATGTATGCAAGTACATAAAAATAGTATTTCTCTTTATATTGGTGGCGGTATTACTAAAGATAGTAATGCCGAAAAAGAATATTTAGAAACCGTTGCAAAAGCAGCAGTAATGAAAAAGGTAATTTCTCTTTCGTAATAAGAATTTATTGCATTAGAATTTGTAAATTTGTGGCATGTATAAAACGAAATTCACCATACTGAATTCGCAATTCCAACGATGATTTATTCTAAAAAAACTTTAGCACAATTGGTAATTAATGTTTGTGCCCAAAACGGTATTGAAACGGTAGTTGTTTCGCCAGGTTCGAGAAATGCACCGTTAAATATTGGTTTTTTTAACCATCCAAAAATAGAAACTTTAAGTGTAGTAGATGAACGTTCTGCGGCTTTTTTTGCTTTAGGAATAGCCCAACAAAGTAAAAAACCAGTTGCTCTAGTTTGTACTTCAGGTTCGGCATTGTTAAATTATTATCCAGCAATAGCTGAGGCATATTACAGTAATATTCCACTAGTAATATTATCGGCAGATAGACCAAAACATTTATTAGATATTGGTGATGGACAAACCATCAATCAAAAAAATGTATTTAAAAACCACATTTTAATGTCGGCAAATTTATTGGAAGAAAAAGATAGCGCAAATTTTTTATTACACAATTTTAATTTAACGCATAAAACGATTCGTAAAGCCATTACAAATAGAGGACCAGTACATATAAATATTCCTTTTGATGAACCATTATACGATACCACAAAAGAAGCAATACTATTTCCAGAAATAAAAAAAGAAGAAAAAACTAGCTTGTTAGACGAAGTACCATTAGATGTAGATGAATTAGAAACTTTTGCCAAAACATGGAATTATGCAAAAAAGAAAATGGTATTGATAGGAGTACATTACCCTTCGGAACTATTGCAAACACAAATCAATTATATATTAGAAGATGAAAGTGTGTTGGTTTTAACCGAAACCACATCCAATATATACCATACTAAAATAATTAATGGAATAGATAAACTTATTGCTCCATTAACAGAAAAAGAACTTGTAGATTTAAAACCTGATATTTTACTGACTTTTGGAGGAATGATTGTTTCTAAAAAAATAAAACAATTTTTAAGAAATCACCAGCCAAAAAAGCATTGGCATGTTAGTAAAAATATTGCACGAAATACATTTCATTGTTTATCACAACATTTTAACATATCGATAGAACTATTTTTTAGTCAATTTTTCTTTTTAACAAAAAATACAAAAAGTGACTATCAGAATAAATATGTGGCAATTAAAGCAGAAAGAGAAAAAAGACATGTAGCATATTTAGATAAAACGGTATTTTCGGATTTAAAAGTATTTGATTTATGTTTAAAAACAATTCCGAATAATTACAATGTACAATTTGCAAATAGTTCCATTATTAGATATGCACAATTATTTAACTTAAATAAAACTTTGCAGGTATTTTGTAATCGCGGAACAAGTGGTATTGATGGGAGCACATCAACGGCAATAGGAGCAGCATACATAACCAACAAAAAAACAGTTTTTATAACAGGCGATATTAGTTTTTTTTACGATAGCAATGCTTTGTGGAACAAATATATAAATTCAGATTTTAGAATAATTCTAATCAATAATTCTGGTGGTGGTATTTTTAGATTTATTCCAGGACCACTATCTACTAATGCAGTTGCATTATTTGAAACGCCACACCAGCTTACAGCATCGCATCTTTGTAAAATGCATCAAATTATTTATAAACAAGCAAGCGATTTAGGCACTTTAGAAAAGCAATTAAAAACCTTTTTTAATAAAAGTAATAAACCAAAATTATTAGAAATACAAACACCGAGAGCGTTAAATGATATTGTATTAAAAGAATATTTTAAACACCTTAAAAGTTAACAATTTGTTGAAAACTTATTTTAATTTTCACTTATAATTCACTACATTTGAGGAGTAAGAAATTATAAAGTAATTATTAACCATTAATAAAATAAATATTATGAGCAAAAGAGATGATTTAATAGCATTGTACAAGAAAGAATTAAAGGAAAAAGCCGGAGTTGATGCTGACATGGATTTGTTAACTAAAGTAACTATTGGTTGTGGACCTTCTATTTACAATAAAGATGCTGCATCTGTTGCATGTGGTCAGGCAAGTGAGTTAGAAACAGTGAAAAAGAACTATTTAATCAAAAAATTAGGTCTTAAAGATGGACCAAAATTAGATGAGGCTATTAAAGAAGTTTGTGAACAATTAGGAACTTCTAACAGAAATAAATACAGAGCAATGTTCTATTATTTATTATGTGTTAAGTTTGGTAAACAAAACGTTTACTA
>WFMU01000008.1 GCA_015488935.1 Flavobacteriaceae bacterium
ATTTTCAATCGGTTTTCACCTATTACCGAAAGTAATTTCTGTTTTTTGTCAATAAGAATTTCATCAAGTTCAGTGTTTTTATCTACAAGTGTAATTACTTCATAATTTCCCGTTCCTTGATGTTCGTGTAAGTCTTTATATTCGGTATATTTTTGCATTTTTTTTGCTGTTTGTTTATGATTAATATAGGTACAACTGTTTAATAGTAATACTAAAATAATACTAAGGTTTATGCTTTTCTTCATCGTATAAGTCTTTTTCTGCTGTTTTATCTTTTTTAACATAGGCTTTTATTACATTGTTTATATAGTCAGTATCAGCAATATAGGTGTCTATCAAGAGTTTTTCTCCATTCTGTGTAACATATTTTTTTTCTTGCCCTCTTTTTTCTTCTTCTGTTAAATCTTTAACTTCTTTTCCATCAATAGCTTCATAAACCATTCTATAAAACATATCATCACCAGCATTAAAAATACGTTGAATAATACTTACTTTATCAAGCTCGTCATCAGGAAAATCGGAAAGAGTTTTTTTATGAAGTATTAAAGCAACAGGGCTAAAATGTGCGTAAAGGTCTGCGTTTTGTAGTGCTGCATATTGAAAAAGCATGTTTTGGTATGCTATGTAAACTATGTTATAGCGTAAAATGTTTAGTTTGTCTTCTTTACTGTACAGCAATTTAGATTTTAGATGTTTAGGAATTTTAATTATGCTAATAACATTATTAAGTTTGATATAAATGGCTTCTTCAAATTTAATAATATCTTCTAAACTTCCAAATTTAGGTTTGTCTTTATAAATAGTTATTATTTTTTCTAAGAAAGAGATAATATTTTTATTTAATTTACGTAATAAATGATTACCTAGTAATATTTCGCCAAGAACAGTTGGATCAAATTTATGTTTAGCATGTATTTCATAGTCTTTTTTAGAAATTTTAAAAGCATTCATTGCAACACCCCAAGCTACAGCAACTTTTTTATAATCGCCCCATTCTTTACCGTATTGCACTTCTTCTAGGCTACTTTTTTCATCAACATCGTTAAAATCAAATCTTCTGTTTAAGTGATATGGTGGAATTGCAATAAAACCACTTTTTGCTCCATGGTTACTTAAATCTACTATTTCTTTATTTTGCGTAGTTTGATAATAACTTGGTATGCTTTCTTTTTTAGAAAAATACTCTGCACTAAATAAACTTTTATCTTTTTTAGGATTACAAGCACTTTTAATTTTAGGTATATCACCATCAATAGTAACCAAGTCACCACGGTCATTAGAGAAAGTAAATTGTACGGCTCTACTTCTAAAAGCACTTCCAAAATCGGCAGTAATTTCTTCTACATGTTCATAAAGACCACGATTATTATAAACTTTTTTGTATTTAGGATTGTAAAGGTCTGATAATAAATTCAAAAATTTAATACCAGCATCTTCTTCTTTCCCAAATAGCATGGCATTTTGGTTTACCATATAATTGTATACTTTCTTTTTTATTAATTTATCATAGCGTTCACCATAAAGACCGCTAGGTTGATGTACGCCCAAAAATATGGTGTTTATGGCTATTTTATCCCAACCTAGTTCAAAGGCATATCTTATAATACCTAATTTTACACCAGCAGCCATGTTACAACCTTGACTATGCCCAACAATGGTAATAGGTCTATATGGAGGTGAATGACTTTCAATATTAGGTTTTTCTTCTTTTTTAGCGTCTATTTTTTCTTTGTCATAAATATCCCAATTAAATCTAGCCCATTCATAACCAAGTGAAATACCGTGGTCAATACGATGTGCTCCGCTACTTCCTAAACCATGTGAGCCATTAACATAATGAACATGATCTTTTGCATTAAAATGTTTGGCGTAGGTTTCTGTAGCTTTATATTGGTTGGATTTACTATCCCAATAACCTGTATATTTTTCTTTAGGAGCGCTAAATTTAGAGGCTATCCTTTGTGCAGGATTATCTAATAAACCGTCTATAATTTTATTTACTGTAGATTTTGGTTTTTTATCTTTATTTACTTGTTTCGCAGAGTAATAGTCGCTATGGTCTATTCTGTTATATTCATTGGTATTTTCACCTCTTAGTGTGTACCATCCAGGTTTGTCTGGGTTTAAGTCCATTATGGCGTTCCAATGCGATTCGCTATTGGTAACAGGATCACTTAAATAACCGTGAACAAAAAGAATTTCTCCTTGTAATTTTGGTAATTCTTTATCTTTTTGTTCATCTTCTTGTTTTTCGGCAAGTTCTCTAATTTTTTCTTGGTTTTCTATAGCTTTTTTAAGGCTTTTAGCATTTCCAGATAAAGCAGCTATTGTTTTGTTTATAATAGTAATTTCAGGAAAAGGTATTTTATCAATAGGCATACTAGCTGTTGAACTAGGAGATGAGCTACTAACAGTCACATTAACTTCGCCTGAGATTACCACACCACCATGTGCTGTCATATCACCAATAGAAGCAACAGGTTTTCCGTTAAAAAAAACAGAGGCATTACCTTGAACAATAGTGTCTGGCGGACCAACACAAGTGCATATGCTACCTATTGTTGCAGCTGGTTTGTTATTTATTAAAATATTTGCTTCACCTTGTGTTATTGGACCGCCTACATGCGGTACTGTTCCGTTACACATTGGACATGTGTGATTACTTCCTACGGTTGCGATTGGTTTTCCTGCCATAATTTTTTCATTTTTTTCATTTTAATTTTTTACATTCTGTTGAGTAATTGCGTAGAATGAGTTTATATCTTGCAGTTTTAATTCAAGATATAAAGTTGTTCAGCAAAGTTAGGTGAAAAAAACGAGAAAGTCAAGCTTTAAAATACAGTTATAAAACTCTAGAAACCTTAATAAAACACAATCCATCCACAAAAAACTACAACTCAGTAGAATTTTATTATAAACAAGGATATATTGTACTTTCTTTACATCATCAAAACAAAATAAGATGATTAAAATAGAAAATTTAAGTAAATCGTTTGGAGATTTTAAAGCGGTAAACAATATTAATCTTAAAGTTAAAAAAGGAGAAATATTTGGTTTACTTGGACCAAATGGCGCTGGAAAATCCACTTTAATTACCATGATAAGTACCGTTTTAAAAGCGGATACTGGTACTATTTTACTTAACGGAATTGATATAGCTACTAATCCAAAGCAATGTAAACAATTACTTGGTATTGTTCCAC
>WFMU01000009.1 GCA_015488935.1 Flavobacteriaceae bacterium
GTTTTTATTTTTGAAATCACAAGCATTAAACGGCTCTGGTAAATTAGTAGATGCAGCAAATGTAATAAACGAATTAATGTCTTTTGAAAAAGGTATTGGTAAAGCAAAATACACAAGCAAAGTAAAACCAATTTTAGCTAATTTAATCAAAGGATTATCAGACAGAGGAATTAAAGAATACCAAAATAAAAATTTTGGTATGGCTAAAAAAACTTTAGAACAAGTATATAAATTGAGTAAAAAAGATACTACCTTCTTGTTTTATGCAGCCAATGCAGCATACCTAGATAAAGACTACGATATGGCTTTAAATACTTTTAATAGTTTAAAAGAAATGAAATATACTGGCGCTAATACTATCTACACTGCCGTTAGTAAAGCGAATGGTAAAACCACTTCTTTTAATACCAAAAAAGAAATGGATAAAATGGTTAAAATTGGAGCCTACGAAAACCCAAAAACAGAAAAATCACCTTCTAAAGCCTCAAGTATCATTAAAAATA
Source organism: Flavobacteriaceae bacterium (assembly GCA_015488935.1). GTDB lineage: Bacteria > Bacteroidota > Bacteroidia > Flavobacteriales > Flavobacteriaceae > S010-17. The sequence goes on from WFMU01000009.1 coordinate 504, forward strand.
TTGCATTTATTTATGTAGAAAAAGGAGATAATGATAAAGCAGTTGCAGCAATTGAAGATGCAAGAAAAGCAGACCCAAAAGATGCAAATTTGGTTATTACACAAGCAAATATTGAATTAAAATTAGGAAAAAAAGACCGTTTTGCAGCACTAATGAAAGAAGCAATTGCTCTAAAACCAGACGATGCTAACCTATACTATAACGTTGGTGTAATTAGCCAACAAGCAGGAAAAATAGAAGAGGCAAAAACTGCATATAAAAAAGCAATTGCATTAGACCCAGAATATAGTAGTGCATACTTAAACCTCGGTTTAGCAATGCTAGAAAAAGATAAAGCCTTAGTTGACGAAATGAATAACAGCTTAAATGACTTTGATAAATACGACAAAATTAAAGCACGTCAACTAGATTTATATAAAGAAGTACTACCTTATTTTGAAAAAGCTCACGAATTAAGCAATAAAGATAAAGATATTATGCGTACACTAATGAACCTATATGAAAATTTAGAAATGTACGATAAACTTAAAAAAGTAAAAGCTGCCTTTGAAGCACAGTAAAAAAATAAACTTTTTAAAACTAAAAAAACATCAGCCATTTGGTTGGTGTTTTTTTTTGCTAACGTAGAAATTTTAAAACTTAAAATAGAAAAATAGCAATTAATGTTCTAATCCTTCAAAAAAATCTTTTAATGTCATTTGATGAGCATCTAAAACACGTAAAAGAGTACGTATAGTAAAATTGGTTCCTTTTTCCATTCTCCAATATTGTATTCTTGGAATTTCATTATCCCAGGCAAAATTTTCATAGCTAGAATAACCTTTCTCTATTCGTAATTTTTTTATTCTTTTTGCTATTTTGGTAACACGCTTATCCATCTGTAAATAATTATAGCAATATTCATAGTATTATTTCATATAAATTACATATTATATGACGTTTCTTATATGATACATTATACATGTAAAATTATTTAACACGCTTATTTACTGCATGTTATAAAAACTAATGATTTAAAAAATCACTACAATTAGGTATTTTTTTTAACCAAAACAATGACTAACTTTGATAACTCTACAAAAAGAGAATAATAAGTTATGAAAACAACTAAACAAATAACACGATTAAAAAAAATCCATAAATGTATAAAATCTAATTGTACAGGTACACCAAAAGAGTTTGCAAAAAAATTAAATATTAGCGAGAGTCAGTTATACAATATTTTGGAAGATTTAAAAATAAGAGGATTTCCGATTATCTACTCTAGAAACTTAAAAACTTACAGATATAAAGCCGATTGCGAATTAATAATAAACTATACCATTCAATTAATAACTAATGACAATATAATACAAATTGTAAAAGAATAATATTTTATTCACTCTAATGACATTAGAGTAAACAAAACCATATTTGCCATAACAAAACAAAATACTAGACGTAGTATATAGTTTTTAGAGGTAAGAACTGGTTTTGTAACCGTCATTGCAAAAATTGCGCAATTAATTTGTAAGACAAATAATAAATACTAACTTGTTCACGTTTCTTCTTTAGAAGTGGGCAAAAAAATTTTAGAACCATGAAAAAAAGTAAAAATGGTTATAATGAAATACACCGAGGTATCCTCTTTGATAAAAAAGGAGATGTTATTGACGATAGAATTTTTTCATTTGATATTCATAGATATGACAACTAAAACTATTTATCTACACCTTTTTTTTCTATTTACTTGCATGGTATATGCACAGGAGAGCACTACGGTTCTTTTTAATACAAAAGGAGAAATGTTTGCTCCATTGCAAAACAAAAATGCAAACACCAATAAAGTAGCTACTTTAAGGGCAGATGTTACATTAAAACATAGTAAATTTAGTGTGCTTTTAATTGATTATAATAAAAATAACTCTTTTATAGATTATCGTGGTTGCTGCAAAAATATTGGTAGTGATGGCATTCTTTTTTTAGCATATCAAGAAAAAAAAATAAACATTCCTTTTTATAGACGTAGATTTCTTTTAAAAAATTATCCTTTTGCATTTAATGGTAAAACTTATCTGCTTAAAAATTTTAGACAAAATAAAGATGGAAATTATATTGCCGATTTAACCAAAAAAACTGTTACAGCAGAAACCATATTTAAAACAAAAAATAAAGTTATTATTGATAGTTTACCAGACATTGTATTGCATAATTATTACAATAATAAAGAAGTTCGTTTAAGAAATAAGCAAAATAAAAATAGAAAATTATTGATGCAAGTTTTTAGTTTAAGTGATTTTGTAAATTATTTGGCATTAGATTTAAAAAAAGATAAATTATTAAAAAAATATTTTAACCATTTAGATCTTGTAAATATTG
>WFMU01000010.1 GCA_015488935.1 Flavobacteriaceae bacterium
AAATAATAACAGTACTACTTATTGTACTATACGCAACAACTATTAATGCACAAAACTGGATGCATTCGTTAGAAGACGCTAAAAAAATGGCTTTAGCATCCAATAAACTAATCGTAGTAGATTTTTGGGCTTTATGGTGTGGTCCATGTAGAAAAATGGATAAAGATACTTGGGATAAAAAAGAAGTAGCAGAACAATTACATAATTTTGTGCCTGTAAAAATAGATGTTGATGCACATAAATCTATAGCAAAAAAATACGGTGTACGAGGAATACCAAACATTCTTATTTTAGATGCAAACGGAAAGATTATCTATAATAGTGTTGGCTATCAAGATAAAAAACAAATGGCAAAGACATTAAAAGAGTATATGGCAGAAACCTCCTTTCTTCAAAAAGAATTAATTGCTTATTATAAAAAAAATAATTACAGTACAGCATTACGATTGGCAGATAAATACCAAATATATAGCATATATGCAAAAGGAAAAATACAAAAGTCATTTTTAGCTTTAGCAAAAGAATATTTCGATATTTCTAAAAAAGATATTAAAAAAAAGAAATTAAAAAATGCAGCAGCTTTAAATCAAAAAATAAAGTTATTTAATATTAGAAAACAATTGGTTTTAAAAAAATCTAAAAAAGTATTAAAACAATTAGCGAAAATGAATGAAAGTGATATTTTACAAACAAACAAATCCTTATTTTCGTTTTTAAATTATGTTGCATACAAGCAAATGAAAGATGATGAAAATGCATTAAAATGGGAAGAAAAATTAAATCCAAAAGATAAAAAACTAGCTGTATTAATTTTAAAAGCCTAAAAAATGAAACCTTTATTTTTAGCGTTATTTTTTGTAGTTGCAACGGTAAATGCACAATTTACAAACGTAATGATAAGCAATCAGAATGTACCAAACGAGCCATCTATTGTAATTGACCCAAACAATACAAATACTGTGTTTGCAGGAGCCAATAGCAATAACTATTATGTTAGCAACGATGGTGGTGTAACATGGTCACATGGTCTATTATCATCTACTTATGGTGTGTGGAGCGACCCATCTTTATTAGTAGATAATGTAGGTAACTTGTATTATTTTCATCTCTCATATCCAAATGCAAGTCCAACAGACACAGATGATTGGATTGATAGAATAGTATGCCAAAAATCGACAGATACAGGCGTTACATTTAATAATGGTACCTACTTTGGACTTAGCCCAAGCGGCTTAAAAGACCAAGATAAACAATGGGCACAAATAGATAGAACCAACGGAAATATATATGCAACATGGACAGAATTTGATACATATAACGACCCAAGCCCATCGTGTAAATCTAGAATTTTATTTACAAAGTCAGTAGATAGTGGAGCAACATGGTCTGCACCAAAAAAAATAAATGAAGTAGATGGCGATTGTATCGATGAAGATTTAACCGTAGAAGGAGCAGTGCCAACCGTAGGTCCAAATGGCGAAGTATATGTAGCTTGGGCAGGACCAGCAGGTATTGTTTTTAATAAATCGATAGATGCTGGAAATACATGGCTAAGTAATAATATATTGATAGATACTATGCCAACAGGTTGGGATTATAGTATTCCGGGAATAGACCGTTGTAATGGATTGCCAATATTAGATTGCGATATTAGTGGAGGAGCATATAATGGAACTTTATATGTAAATTGGACAGACCAAAGAAATGGCGCAAACGATACAGACGTTTGGTTAAAAAAATCTACAGATGGCGGAAATACATGGAGTAACATAATACGTGTGAATGATGATGCTCCAGGAAAACATCAATTCCTAACATGGATGGATATAGACCAAACAAATGGATATATTTACATTGTATTTTACGATAGAAGAAACCATAACGACAACAATACCGATGTATATCTAGCAAGATCTACAGATGGTGGAAATACTTTTCAGAATATATTAATTAGCGAATCTCCATTCCTTCCAACCAGTAATGTGTTTTTTGGAGATTATACAAATATAGCAGTACATAATGGTGTTATTAGACCAATTTGGAATAGAGTACACAACGGTAATTCAAGTATTTGGACTGCATTAATTGAAGATAGCAATATAGTTGCAACAGACGATTATTTTAATGCAAATTTTGAATTAAATCAAAATTATCCAAATCCTGCAAAAGACGAAACTTACATATCGTTTAAGTTAAAAAACAACAAAAAAGTAAGCCTAGAAATATACAATACCTTAGGAGAGAAAAAAGCAGTTATTTTTACTAAAAAACAATTTACTTATGGAAAGCATATCATTAAAATACCCTTGTCAAAAAATAAATTAACACAAGGAATTTATTTCTATAGAATGCAAATAGGAAAGCAAGTAGTTTCTAAAAAAATGATTATCAAATAATAAAACAAATTATCTAACAATAAAACAATAAGAAATGTCTAAAAATATAAGTGTATTATTAGTACTAGTTTTTTTTAGTTTTAAAGGGAAAGCACAAAATGATGCTACCTTCAAACCAAGTCTAAAAATAGAAGGACGAATAATGTACGATTTTGAATTCTTAAAAGCAGGAGAAGAAAGCCTAAATGGAAATGAATTTCGGAGAGTTCGGTTAAATGCAAAAGGAAAAGTGAATAAAACAATAAATTACAAAGTAGAATTTGATTTTGCAAAAGGAAAAGTTAATTTTAGAGATGTTTATTTACAACTAAACTTACCAAACAAATACGGAAATATACTCATAGGAAGTTTTACCGAACCAAGTAGTTTAAATAACATGACAAGTAGTAAATACATCACTTTTTTTGAAAGAGCCATGCTATCAAATACACAACCATTTAAATACAATGCAGGAATTATGTATAACAATCAAAAAATACTAAATGGTAATTTAGGATTGCAATTGGCATATACATTTAATGGCGCAACAGAACCAGCATTTACAGATAAAGCATTAGAAGGAGGAGCAAATATTATTGCAAGAATAACTACAGCATTCTTAAAAAATAAAGAAAAAAATACTCTAGTACATATAGGTGTTAATTACGAACATAGAGATAATAATATAACTTCGTACAATTATGCATTCAAATCAGAGAATCATTTAGGGCATAAGATTGTAATAGGAGAAAAATTAAAAGAAAATGATTTGGGAGTTTTGGTAAATGTAGCAGACATAAAAACAGACGGTATTTTTAAAAGCACCAATGATATTGGACTAGAATTAGCAACAACTATAGGTGCATTATCTATACAAGGAGAGTACGAATTATCATCGATAAAAACAGATGTAAATAACTACAATGCAAAAGCATATTATGCATTTGCAAGTTATTTTTTAACAGGAGAGCATCGACCTTATAAAAACAGTTCGTTTACTCGTGTAAAACCAAAAAAAGAATTTTTAAAAAATGGTGGTTTTGGTGCAGTTGAGTTAGCATTTAGATATTCGGTAATGGATTATTCAGACTATCCAAATACAACAATAAATAATAAAATAGCAAATATTACAGCAGGAGTTAATTGGTACCTAAACAAGAATACAAGAATAATGTATAACTATGTAAGTACCAATTATAATGAAGTGTTAATCTATGGAAATAACAATTTAAAAGGACACCTTATACGGTTTCAAGTAGATTTTTAAACCTCGAAAAATAAAAAAAGGGTTTAACAATGTTAGTTAAACCCTCTTAATTTAATCAATTCGAAATTTATTTTAGCATCCTTCTTCACTAGTACTAGCAGCATGGGTATTTTTACCTTCTACTGGCATGTTATGCTCTCTCCAGTCAATCATACCATGGTCTAAATTATAAACTTTAAAGCCCATACCTTCTAAAACTTTCATGGCACGTCCACTTCTACCACCAGAACGACAATAAATTAAAACAGGAACTTTTTTATCTAACTTAGCAAATTCTGCTTTAAAATTATCATTTTTATAATCAATCATTTTAGCACCAGGAATATGGTAATCGTTATATTCTTTAGGAGTTCTAACATCAATTAATGTACCTACTTTCCCTTGGATAGCATTATTAAAATTAGCAACATCTAAATGACGAATATCTCCTTTAACTTCTAAAGTTTCTAAAGGTTTATTAGCAGCATTCCATTCGTTAATACCGTGTTCTAAATTATATACTTCATTAAAACCTAGAGCATCCATAGCGTACATTGCTCTTGTAGCTCTATTTCCAGAATGGCAGTAAATAGCAACAGGTTTATCATTGGTAACATTTTTCACAACATTTTGTGCAAAGTGTCTATTTTTCCAATCTACATTAATGGCACCTGGAATATGACCAGCAGCAAACTCTTTAGGAGTTCTAACATCTACTAAAGTTACTTTACCAGATTTCATTAATTTTTCAAACTCAGCTAAAGGTACTTGATGTGGTTTTCCTACAATTGCTTTACCTTTTAATTCTCCTTTTTTAAGTGTTTCTTGTAATTTTTTGTTAGCAGCGTTGTCTTCTTTTACCACAGGCTTATTTGCAGCATTCCAAGCTTTAATACCACCATCTAAATCGTAAATAGTTTTAAAACCTAATGCGCGCATAATCAAAGCAGCCTTTCCAGAACGGTTGGCAGAATGACAATAAACACCAACAGGTTTATCTTTTGGAATTGCATTGATATAATCTGGAAAAGTTCTTTTTTTAAAGTTTACATTAACTGCACCTTTTAAATGTTCGTCGGCAAACTCTTCTGGAGTTCTAACATCTACCAAAATAAATTTTCCTTCGTTATTTAGTTTTTCAAATGTATCTACAGATACTTTATTAATCACACCTAAGTTTGCTGGTGCAACTGCTTTAACGATAGGAGCAACTACTTTAGGTTTGTTTGCTTCGGCTCGTTTTCTTATTTGGGCTGCATCTTTACACGATATTGTAAAAACCAACACAACAAGAACCATTATTAGACTTTTAAAAGTTTTCATCTTATGATATTTATCTATTATTAAATTAAGTTTTTTTAACGTTGCAAAAATAAAAGATAATAATATCTTTATTTGTAACACAGGTTACAAATTAATCAAAACAATAATCAGAAATTTGTGGCATAATTAAAACACTAGAATTATTAAAATTTAATATAATGAAAAAAATAATAATATTATTAGTCGCAATTTTTGGATTGAGTACACAAGCACAAGATACAAAAAACAACAAAGTAAATTTTAAACCTACAGTAAAAATCAATGGTCGTATTCAATATGATTTCGAATTTTTAAAAAGAGCTAAAGTAGATGATTATTTTAATGGGAATGAATTTAGAAGAGTACACTTATCTGCAGCAGGACATGTAGCAAAAAATGTAAAATACAAGATAGAAACTAGTTTTGCACATGGCGAATTAGGTTTTAGAGATGTATATTTAAAGTACACCGCAGGGAAGTATGGTAATTTTGCTTTTGGTAGTGTAGCAGAGCCAACAGGATTAGATATGGCAACAAGTAGTAAATACATACCATTCTTTGAAAGAGCAACACTAACATCAATGCAAAACTTTCGTTGGGGAACAGGTTTTCATTACGAAAATTATGGTTTGTTAGATGGAAAAATGACTTTTCAATTAGCATATACAAATAATGGAGCAAATGGTAGCGGTTTTAAAGACTCCTCTTTAGAAGACGGAATGAATTTTGTTGCAAGAGTAACAGGAACCGTAATCAATAATAAAGAAAAACACCAAGTAGTACACTTAGGTATTAATTACGATAGCAGACCTTACAAAGATTTAAAATTTAGACCAGAAAATCACATGGGAGGAAAATACCATTATGTTTTTGATGGTGCAGATGGTCGTAAAGATTTAGGTTTTGAATTAGGAACAACTTTTGGACCAATATCTGTACAAGGAGAATATAAAATGCAAACCTTAAATGCAGATAATAAAGACTATAAAATGACCAACTATTATGCATTTGCATCTTATTTTATTACAGGAGAACACAGACCATATAAACACGCTGCTTTTGGTAGAGTAAAACCAAAAAATGATATTGATAATGGAGGCTTTGGAGCTGTTGAAGTATTAGCACGTTATTCTAGCATGAGTGCATCTGATGATGTAGTAAACTTAGAACGATTAAATGCAGACACTTTGCTTATGGAAAAAGTAAATCCTCAAAATCCAATAAATAATATTTCATTAGGATTAAATTGGTATCTAAACGCACACGTTCGTGTAATGTATAATTACGTAATAACAGACGATGGAAATGATACATTAGGAAACCTAGGACAACATTTATTTAGAGTGCAATTAGATTTTTAGTACAAACCAAAAAGATTAAAGTAAAAGCGTAAAATATGCTTTTACTTTAATCTTAAACTAACAACATTAACTTCATAAAATAAAAAAAATTATGAGTAACTTTTCAATTAAAAAACTATTTAAAAATCAATGGTCCTATGTATATGCAGGAGTACTATTTGCTGTAGCACAAATAATTTATATGATAGGAGTCTATCTCTATAAAGCAAGTCATGGCGTACCAGCAGCAAAAAACCATCTAATGCATATTAGTGTAACCACCGATTTAGGAAGAATGTTTAGAGGACTAGAAGTCTTTTTAAATCGAATTACAGGAACCTATTCTGAATTATACGGAACCTATGGAGTTGATGCAGCAGGACATATTTTTCCTAATGAAGGAGGAGTTTTTACACCAGGAATTGGTTGGCCAATTGTAGGAATGATTATAGGAGGTTGGTTAACAACCATGATGGAAAAAGAGACAAGAGCATGGGCACATTATTCTAAAAAAGCATTAATAGTTTCTTTTATTGGAGGAGCTTTTTTTAGTTATGGAACTCGTATTGCAGGTGGCTGTACACTAACACACCTAATGGGAGGAATTCCATTTATGGGAATTCGCTCTTTTGGCTCTGTAATGTTTATGGCAATGGGTGGTGCATTAGGGTTTTTTGTAATGGAAAAATTAGGATTAGCAAATTATTTTAAACACCAAGAAACTAAAGCCTACGTAATAGCAAATAAAGATAAAGGTGAACAAGCAACCTATAAAGAAGGTTATAACTGGAAAAAAAATCCAGTATTTTGGATAGCATTATCATTTACTGTAATCTTTTTAACAGCAGCATTATATGGCGCATTTTCTGGAGCAGAAGGCATGAAACACCTAAAAGGAGCAAGTGGAGCATTAACCGCTTTTGGGAAATCTGTAGCTAATAGAAGTGTATTTTTTGTTATTATGACATTACTAGCAGGGATTGTAGCAGGTTTGGCATTATCAAAATCTGGTTACGGAACAGAATGTTCTTTAGTATCTTTAGAAACTTCTGGAGATATGACTAAGAATGACGAGAAATACGCCAAAATGGGAGTGCCAAAAATTACGCGTACACTAATGCGTTCTTATGCTCCAATTATTGGAGTAGTTACTACTTGGGTATTAATGTTAGCCTTTATGCTAGTTGCTTGGACATTTTTTGGAATTTCTCCAAAATTAGGAACAGGACTTAAAGCAGGTTTAACTGCAGGTAACTTTTTAGGAGGTTTATCTTTAGGATTTGGAGCAGTAACCTTAATAGGATGTGAAATAAGATCTTATATGCGAATAGGAATGGGATACTTAAATACTTTGGTAGGATTTATTGGCTTTGCAGTAGGATATTTACCATATACATTATTTGCACACGCACACCATAATTTTTTAAATGCAACCGTATTATTTGGTACACACGATGATGGAACAGCAGGATTAATATCCGATAAGAGAGAATTGTACTCATTAATATCCGATAATCCAACCGTACAAAAGTTAGTCATGTTTGCTTGGTTCCTTATTTTAGCCTTGTTTTTAAGACATCTTCTAAAAAAAGGAGCAAAAAATATAGGTTTAAAACCTGTACAATTAGTACACTTAAATACAGAAGATATACAAGAAATTATTGAAACAGAACAAAAAGAAGGTAAAATTGGAGGTGTAGATGCACCAATACCAGTACCAGAATTTGCATATCCAAGTAAATCTTAAAAAAAGATACAATAAAAAAAT
>WFMU01000011.1 GCA_015488935.1 Flavobacteriaceae bacterium
ACCTTAAATAACACACTACAAAATTCTGCATTAAAAGCTTTTAATAGTCATTTAAGTGTTATGCAAGAACGTATATTTAAGCAATATAGTAATGGAAACTATCGTAAAAAATTAAATAAATTAGTACTTCAAAAATTAAAAAGTTTAAAACTAAAACCGAACGATAATACCAAGAAAAAAAGAGAATTATTTAGTTGGAAAGGCTTTTTACACGATTCTATTTCTATAAAAGATAGCATTCGTTATACCATGGAATTATTACATGCTGGTTTGTTTGCTATGAATCCTAAAAATGGTGCCGTAAAAGTTTGGGTTGGCGGTATTGATTTTAGAACGCAACAATACGACCAAATTTTTGCACAAAGACAATTGGCTTCTACATTTAAACCTATTTTGTACGCTACTGCATTAGAAAGAGGTATGTTGCCTTGTACCTATTTAGAAAACGATTCTATTGTACTTGAGGCTTACGATGATTGGCGACCAGAAAATTACGATCATTCTATAGGTGGCGAATATTCTTTAGCTGCAGCACTAGCACATTCCATGAATATTCCTACAGTAAATCTTTTTTTACAAATTCCTTTTGAAGATTTAAATAATACTTGGAAAAATTTAGGCTTTAAACAAGAATTAATAAATAAACCTTCTATCGCTTTAGGAGCTGTAAGTGCTAGTATTTATGAATTGGCTATTGCATATAGCGCTTTCGCGAATGGAGGATATCGCATTAAACCACAAATCATTAAAAGTATTCAAACTGCAGATGGCAAATATATTTATAACAACAAACTAAACAAACAAAAGGATAAACGTGTTTTAAAAGAAAGTACCTCACAATTGTTATCTGCCATTTTACAAAAAGCGGTAAATGAAGGTACTGGTATTGCTTTGCGAAGTAAATACAATATTCGTATTCCTTTGGCTGCAAAAACAGGTACATCACAAGATTATGCCGATGCTTGGTTTGCTGCCTATAATCCAAAATTAGTTTTGGTTACTCGTGTTGGTGCTACTTTACCATCTATTCATTTTTCTTCTGGAGCAAATGGTTCAGGTAGTAGATTGGCACTTCCATTAATTGCTAAAACTTTACAACCTTTACAACAAAAATACAGTGCAACTTTTCCGTTATCGGAAGCATTTTCTGACGCTTTGTCATGCGATGATTATAGAGAAACTACAGCAATAAGTGAATTAGAAGATTTTTTTAGTCGATTTTTTAAAAGAAATAAAGAAAATAGTACTACCAACAACAAGCAAACAGAACGCGAAATTAAACGGGCAAAACGTAAGAAAAAACGAGATAGTATAAGAGCTGAACGCAAAAAAAGGAAAGAATTAAAACGTGCAAGAAGAAGAGCAAAAAGAAAAAAAAGGAACTAATTAAATAATTAGTAGTAAAAATTTGTAATACCAAAGAAAAAAACGTACATTGCGGTTGTAAAATTTAAGCGTTAATTGCTTCATCTATTTTGGAACAATTATTGCCTATAAGTTTTAACCAAATAAATTTTATTTATGGCAGTATCAAGAACAAAAATTTTAAGCGAAAAATTCAGAAATGCAGGATCTTCTGGAAAAAAGCTACATGTCATTACCAGACAAGGAGATTGGGTTATTTTTAAAGAAGGTGCAGGAAGGGTTATCTCTATATATCCTACCAAAAAGAAAGCAATTCTCAATGGTCGAAAAATGCTTAATTCTTCCGATATGAATACTTTAGTTATTCATAAAACAGATGGTTCTGTCGAAAACTATTATCAATTAGCAGAGTAGATATTAATGGCTTTTGATAAAAATGTTTTTATTAATTGTCCTTTTGACGAAGATTACAAACCAATCTTAAAAGCCTTAGTTTTTTGCACTATATACTTAGGTTACAAACCTTTACTTTCCGAAACTTTAAATTCTGCTAATTCTAGAGTAGAAGGGATTCAAAATTTAATTTCTAGTTCTAAATATAGTATCCATGACTTATCGCGAATGGAAGCAACCAAAAAAAATGAATTGGCTCGATTTAACATGCCTTTTGAGCTTGGTTTAGATATGGGTTGTAAAAAGTTTGGTAAAGGTAAAAATAAAGGTAAATTTTTGTTAATCTTTGATAAAATAAGACATCGCTATAAAAAAGCACTTTCCGACCTTTCTGGTAATGATATTGAAATCCATCATAATAAACCTGAAACAGCTATTCGTAAATTTAGAAATTGGATGTATAAAATTCAAGAAACTAAAACTAAAATGGATAGTGGAAATAAAATTTGGGAAAGATACAATGAATTTAATGGCGATTTTTACGAAATTACCAAAGAAGATGCCCTCAACAAATACGATATTGCAGAAATGCCTTGGGATGAATTTTGTCAGTATATTTTAGATTGGAAAGTTGGACGAGAGCATTTTAAAAAATAATGATAGTTTTACTCTTCCTTGATAATTTTAGATTTATTTATCTGAAATATTTTATTTGGAACTTTCTTTCGCTCAATAGAAACTGCTTCTTGAATAATACTAATTACAAAGCAAAACACGCTATATAAATCAGTTCTATTTCCCTTTTTCTTTGTTATAAATTATTTACATAAACATAGCTATGCAAAGAATTTATGCCTCAAAAAAGAAAAATATATTCTAATTTATTTATAACGTATTTTGCTTCACAATTGGTATAATATTGCTTTTAGGA
>WFMU01000012.1 GCA_015488935.1 Flavobacteriaceae bacterium
GAAAATTACAGGAAAAACAGCTTCAAAATTAATAAAAGATAGAGTTTTACTAGAAGCAAAACGATTATTATTAGACGTATCTCTTAGTATTAAAGAAATTGCTTTTTTATTACATTTTACAGACGCTTCGCATTTTTCAAACTTTTTTTATAAAGAAACAAGTCTAAATCCTTCCGAATTTAGACAAAAAATAAAAATATACAATAAAAAGTAAAAAATATACAACTATTCTTTATGATTTGCAATTAAATTTGTGATTATAAAATAGTTATGACATACAAACACACAATAACACACATTAAATTAAATAGTATTTTACTATTGTTCCCTCCTTAGCGGTTCTTTTTTAGAATAAAAAAATCACTAACCTTAAACCAAAATAAAATGAATAAAATAAAATACATACTAATAACCACTTTGATGGTTATTACATTATCCATTACATCAAATGCACAGGTAAGACCTGATATATTTAGCTATAGTTCTACACAAAGAACTCAATTAGCAAATTTAATTATTGACTTTGTAGATAGTAATATTTTACAAATGCACTGCGATTATGTTAACTATATGGGTGTTGGATCATACGATATACATGACGATTATAACTTTCTGCCTTTTCATAGAACTTATATTGAGCGATTAGAAGATTGGTTAATCTCTAAAGGCTATCCTCAATTTGTACCATTACCTAAATGGACTGGATTGGTTGCACCTCCAATAGAATTTAGCACAGCTGGACCAGGTGGAGACGGTGTTTCTCCCTTCTGTGGCACAACAACTTGTGGTAATGCTTCAGGTACATGTGGTACCCCTACAAATTGGAGCGCTACAGTTTCCATGCCCAATTATTTAAAGCTACCTATTGTATCAGGTAGTAGTAATGATTTATGTGATTGGTCTTTTACACCTGCAACATATACCACAAATAATGATAATAGTGGATTTAACGGTCTTAGTAGAAAAATAGAAACTCCTTGGCATAATTCTGGCCATGGAGCTCTTGGAGGTGTTATGGGAAATTTTAAATCACCAGCAGCGGCAATCTTCTGGCTTTGGCATGCAGCAGTAGATGACAAATGGAAAGAATGGGAGCAAAATTGTTCACAATCAAACACACATCCTGTAGATTTATACATGAAAGACAATCAATTTGTAGTAGAATATTACAGAGACCGAGGAGAAGAACCTAATATTGATAATGGACCAATGTGGGTAAGTAAAGATATTTGGGTAAGAAATCAAGCAGACGGTGTTTTAAATCAAACACATCAAAATCCAGAATATGGACAAGTAAATTATGTTTATGTAAGAGTTCGAAATCGTGGATACCAAATGTCTTTAGGTACAGAACAATTAAAATTATATTGGGCAAAAGCAAATACTGCATTAACATGGCCAAATCATTGGAACGGCTCTATGACTGTAGGCTCTGGTATTTCTTTAGGACAACCTATTGGTGTTATGAATGTTCCTTCAATTGGCGGACAAGACCAAACTATTTTACAATTTCCTTGGTATCCACCAAACCCAAATGATTATGTTGGATTAATAAATAATATCCATCATTTTTGCCTATTAGCTAGAATTGTTGCTCCAAATGATCCGATGGCAAACGAAGTAAATGGTAGTGTTTATGCAAATACAAAAAACAATAATAATATTGTTTGGAAGAATTTATCTGTAGTTGATTTACAAGCAATAGCAAATCCTAAACCAACAGGTGAATTTGCTGGTGCAAATATTTTTATCGGAAATGTATTGAAAAAAAGAGCGCAAAATTATGATATCCGATTCCAGTTACCAAGACATTATAGAGGTAACGCCATTTTAGATGAAGCAGAAGTAACCGTTGTGTTAGATAGAAAAACTTGGCGAAAATGGACTGAAAGTACACAAGGGAGAAGAACTACGGAATCTCTTAGAGTAAAAAATCTAGACAAAAAACAGCTAATTATCGAAAATGATGGTGCCGTATTAAAAAACTTACGATTTGAGCCAAATGAACAAACTTTAATTAGAGTAAACTTTAATTTCCTCGCAAGAAGAATGTCTGGTCAAAAAGAATTTGATTTTGACGTAATACAAACTGTTGCAGGTACAGATGAAATTATTGGAGGAGAACGTTTCCATATTATTGTTGATGGTAGAAATGGCTTTTTTGCTAATGCTGGTAATGATGTCGTAATATCAAAAGGTGATATTGCAAACTTAAATGCTTACAGATTACCAGAAAAAGCGATTTACAATTGGTACGACCAAGAAGGCAATCTTATTTATTCTGGTTCTAATCTAACAGTCTCGCCAAATATTACAAAAAAATATAGGTTAGAAGTTATTTCAAACCTAAACGGAATAAAAGATTACGATACTGTAGTAGTTAAAGTTAAATCTTTCGAAATTAGTACCGTTTATCCTAATCCTGCAAAAAGTAGAGTTACCTTAAATTATAAAGCAACAAAAGCTAATTCTGCTTATATAATGATTACGCAATCCTATGGTACAACTCGTAACTATATTATTGATAAAAATAAACAAAGTATAGATATCGATTTAAGCAAATACCAACCTGGTGTGTATCATGTAGTTTTAGTTTGCAATGGAAAAATTGTAGATAGTAAACCTTTAATAGTAAAATAATATTTTTAACCAAGCCATACCTCTTTTGAGGTATGGCTTTAAATAACAAAAATGAAAAAAATAATCCTAATAATAATACTATTTTGTAGTATAAACATTTTTTCGCAATGGACACAAATAAATTTAACTACAACTTCTGGATTAAACAATGCTTTTTTTGTTGATGAAAATGTTGGATATATTGTTGGTGGTGGAGATATTTATGGCTATCCTAATAATACAAATGGTATTATTTTAAAAACTATCGATGGCGGTAATACTTGGGAAACTATTT
>WFMU01000013.1 GCA_015488935.1 Flavobacteriaceae bacterium
ATGGTTGGTATGGATGCCATATCTATACTAGAAAATTTAGGATTAAAAGTAAACTTTAAAGGAAGCGGAAAAGTAAGAAAACAATCGATAAAAGCAGGTGAAAAAATTACCAAAGGAAAAACAATAACACTAGAGTTAAGTTAATGAAAAATATAACCGACATCGTAAAAAATGTTTCCATAATAAAAAGTTATGGAAATACCGATATGTCTATAAACGAAATACAATTCGACTCTAGAAAAGTAAAAGCAAAAGATGTATTTGTAGCACAAAAAGGATTGCTTTTTGATGGACATCAATTTATAGATAAAGCCATAGAAAATGGTGCGTCTGTTGTTGTTTTTGATTCCGAAACCTATGTTGTAAAACCAGAAACAATTGCAAAAGGTATTTTGTTTCTACAAGTAAAAAATTCCGATACGGCATTGGCAATTTTAGCAGCCAATTATTACCAAAATCCATCCGAAAAATTAGCTTTAGTAGGCGTTACAGGAACCAACGGAAAAACAACTATTGCAACATTGCTGTATAATTTGTTTAAAAAAGCAGGATTTAAAGTAGGCTTATTGTCAACCGTAGTAATTCAAATAGATGAAACAGAAATTGAAGCAACACATACCACGCCAGACAGTATAACCATTAATAAATACATGGCAAGAATGGTTGCAGAAGGAATAACACATTGCTTTATGGAAGTGAGTTCACACGGAATTCATCAAAAAAGAACCGCAGGATTGCGCTTTAAAGGTGGCGTATTTACTAATTTAACACACGACCATTTAGATTATCACAAAACATTTGCAGCATATAGAAATGTAAAAAAAGTATTTTTTGACAATTTACCAAAATCCGCATTTGCATTGGTAAATGTAGATGATAAAAACGGAACTGTAATGTTACAAAATACCAAAGCACAAAAAAGAACTTATGCACTAAAAACAGAAGCAGATTATAAAGTTAGAATTATTGAAAATCAACTAACAGGATTACTGTTGCAAATAAACGGAAGCGAAGTATGGTCCAAGCTCATCGGTAGTTTTAATGCCTACAATCTAGCAGCAATTTTTGGTGTAGCTATGGAATTGAAATTAGATAAAATGGAAGTTTTACGAATTATTAGTGAACTAAATTCTGTAAACGGAAGATTTCAATATACCATTTCGGAAAGCGGAATAACAGCAATTGTAGATTATGCACACACACCAGATGCATTAAAAAATGTATTACAAACCATAAACGATATTAAGCTAAACGGAACGAATGTAATTACAGTAGTAGGCTGTGGAGGAGATAGAGATAAAGCCAAAAGACCAAAAATGGGACATATCGCATCGCAATTATCCGACCAAGTCATATTTACATCTGATAATCCACGAAGCGAAGATCCAGACACCATTATAGAAGAAATGGAAAAAGGTGTAACAAAAGAAAACAAAGCAAAAACACTTGCAATAACAAACAGAAAACAAGCAATAAAAACAGCAAGTAAACTAGCAAAAAAGGGAGATATATTATTAATAGCAGGAAAAGGTCACGAGACCTATCAAATAATAAAAGACGTAAAATCAGATTTTGATGACTATAAAATAGTTACCGAAATGCTGCAATAAAACAACAAAACAAACATGTTATATTATCTTTTTGATTACATAGAGCAACATTACCACCTTTCTGGAGCAGGATTATTTAGGTATATTACCTTTAGGTCTGCCTTGGCATTTGTATTTGCACTATTTATCTCTACATTTTTTGGAAAACGTATTATTAAAAAACTAAGACGCTTACAAATAGGAGAAACCGTTCGTGATTTAGGATTGGATGGACAAACACAAAAAGCAGGGACGCCAACCATGGGTGGAATCATTATTATACTAGGAACATTAGTGCCAGTATTATTATTAACACAACTAGATAATGTATATATTATTCTATTAATTGTAACCACATTATGGATGGGAACAATTGGCTTTATTGACGATTATATTAAAGTATTTAAAAAAGATAAAGAAGGACTATCTGGTAAATTTAAAATAGTTGGTCAAGTAGGATTAGGATTAATAGTTGGACTAGTATTGTATTTTAATCCCAATGTAACCATGAAAAAAGAGTTACATCAAAACCAAATAGTAGCAGTACAAAAAGACAAACCAGCACAATATTTTGGAAATGAAGAAAAATCGACAAAAACAACCATACCATTCTTAAAAGATAACGAATTTGATTATGCAAGTTTAATAAGTTGGATGGGAGATGGCTATCATAAATACGCATGGATTCCATTTTTACTTATTGTTATATTAATCATAACAGCAGTATCAAACGGTGCAAATCTTACCGATGGAATAGATGGTCTGGCAGCAGGAACATCTGCAATAATAGCATCTACTTTGGCAATTTTTGCTTGGGTTTCTGGAAACTTAGTATTTGCAAATTACCTAAATGTGATGTTTATACCAAACTCAGGAGAGATGACCATTTTTATCTCCGCCTTTGTTGGTGGATTAATAGGGTTTTTATGGTACAACACATATCCAGCACAAGTATTTATGGGAGATACAGGAAGTTTAACCATTGGTGGAATTATTGCAGTAATTGCAATAGCAGTTCGTAAAGAATTGTTGATACCAATACTTGCAGGAGTATTTTTAATAGAAAACTTATCTGTAATAATGCAAGTAGTATGGTTTAAATACACACGGAAAAAATACGGTGAAGGAAGACGTATATTTTTAATGTCGCCATTACACCATCATTATCAGAAAAAAGGAATTCACGAAAGTAAAATAGTAACACGGTTTTGGATTGTAGGAATTATGTTAGCAGTATTAGCCATAGTTACTTTAAAAGTGAGATAGTGCATAACAAAACAGAGGTAGAATGAAAAAAATAGTTGTACTAGGAGCAGGAGAAAGTGGTGTAGGAACAGCAATTTTAGCAAAAAAACAAGGATATAAGGTGTTTGTTTCCGATAAAGGAAAAATACCCAAAAAATATAAAAAAGTTCTTTTACATAATAACCTTCCATTTGAAGAAGAAAAACATTCCGAAGACCAAATATTACAGGCAGATGTAGTAATGAAAAGTCCGGGAATACCAGAAACAGTGCCGCTAATTGTAAAAATTAAAGCAGCAGGAATTCCAGTAATCTCCGAAATAGAATTTGCAGATGCATTTACAAAAGCAACCGTAGTTGGTATCACAGGAAGTAATGGAAAAACAACCACAACACTGTTGCTGAGTCATATACTTAATAAAGAAAAATTAAATGTAGGAACAGCAGGAAATGTAGGCGATAGCTTTGCTTTGCAAGTAGCAAATGAAAATCACGAATTATTTGTGTTAGAACTGAGTAGTTTTCAGCTTGATGGTATTGTAGAATTTGCACCACACATAGCAATAATTACAAACATATCTCCAGATCATTTAGATAGATATGCGTATAAATATCAAAACTATGTCAATGCAAAATTTCGAATAACAAAAAATCAAACAGCAACAGACTATTTAATCTATGATGCCGATGATAATGCAATTAAGCAGTGGTTGCAAAAAAATCAAACAAAAGCAAAATTACTACCATTTACATTAGGAAGTAAAAAAGAAAATTCAAAAGAAGGAGCGTACGTAAAAGACAATAAAATAATAATAGAACTAAACCAAAATACATTTACTATGGGAATAGCAAATTTAGCATTAATAGGGAAGCACAACGTAAAAAATACGATGGCAGCAACTATGGCGGCAACTTTACTAAAAGTTAGAAAAGATACCATTAGAGAAAGCTTGTCTGACTTTGAAGGTGTAGAACATCGTTTAGAAAATGTATTAAAAATTAATGGAGTACAATACATAAACGATAGTAAAGCAACCAATATAAATGCAACTTACTATGCGCTCGGAAGTATGAAATCGCCAACCGTATGGATAGTTGGTGGCGTAGATAAAGGAAACGATTACGAAGAATTATTACCTTATGTAAACGAAAAAGTAAAAGCAATAATTTGCTTAGGCGAAGATAATGCCAAAATAAAAGAAACATTCTCTAATGTAATTGATTTGATTGTTGAAACTAAAGGAGCAGATGAAGCTGTAAAAGTAGCATATAAAATCGCCGAAAAAGGAGATGCCGTATTATTGTCACCAGCATGTGCAAGTTTTGATTTATTCGAAAATTATGAAGATAGAGGAAGACAGTTTAAAAACGCAGTTAGGAAGCTTTGATTGATTTTGAATGTTGGATTTTGAATGTTGAATGTTGGATTTTGAATGTTGGATTTTGAATGTTGGGTGAATGGCTTTGAGAAAAATAAAAAATAATAATTACAAGAAATAGAAAAAAATAAAAGAATAACAATTGAATAACATTTTTACACATATAAAAGGAGATAGAACCATTTGGGCAATCATAACAATGTTGGCAATATTCTCATTTTTGCCTGTGTATAGTGCAAGTACAAACTTAGTTTATGTTGTATCTAATGGAACAACAACAGGACATCTACTTAAACACGCCGTATTATTATTATTAGGATTTATCATCATCTATGCAACGCATCGCATACCATATCGATATTTTAGTGGCTTATCCGTAATAATGATACCAATAGTATTGGTTCTGTTAGCATATACATTATTCCAACCAAGAAACGAAAACGCTATTATGGCAGCAAGATGGATAAGTGTACCATTTACAAGTTTTAAGTTTCAGACATCTACCTTGGCAGGAGTCATATTAATGATATATGTAGCAAGGTATTTTGCAAGAAATAAAGATAAAAAAATAGAATTCAAACAAAGTATATTGCCATTGTGGTTGCCTGTAGCAGCTGTATTAGGACTTATATTTCCTGCAAATTTCTCTACAGCAGCACTGCTATTTGTAATGGTAATTATGCTTGCGTTTTTTGGAAATTATCCAATAAAGTACATTTTTTCCATTGCAGCAATGGGAATTGTAGTATTAGTCTTATTTATTCTAATCGTAAAAGCATTTCCAGAAAGTTTTAAAAATTCTAGAGTACAAACATGGATAAATAGAGTAGAAAATTTTTCCGATAAAGGCAGTAAAGAACAATACCAATCCTTTAAGGCAAAAGTAGCCGTTTATTCAGGTGGAATAAAAGGAAAAGGACCAGGGAAAAGTATCCAAAAAAACTTTTTGCCACAATCCTCTTCCGATTTTATCTATGCAATCATTGCAGAAGAATATGGACTAATAGGTGCATTGGCATTAATAGTATTGTATTTATTATTGCTATTTCGAATTGTAATTGTAGCAACAAAAACAGAAACCATATTCGGCACACTAGCCGTATTAGGTGTTGGCATACCAATTATATTTCAAGCATTAACAAACATGGCAGTAGCAGTAGGATTGTTTCCAGTAACAGGACAACCATTACCATTAATAAGCGCAGGAGGAACATCGATATGGATGACCTGTTTTGCCATAGGAATCGTATTAAGCGTTAGTGCGGCAAAAGGAGAAGATGTCTCCAAAATAAATAAAGAAAAGGAAACCGATAATCCGTTGGAAGTATTACACGAAGCAATAGGTTAATTAAAACAAAGAAATATTAAAAAAGAACTAAACATATTAATTTCAGGTGGCGGAACAGGAGGTCATATTTATCCAGCAATAGCAATTGCAAATGAGATAAAATTGCGACATCCAAAAGCTAAATTTCTATTTGTAGGTGCAAAAGACCGTATGGAAATGGAAAAAGTGCCACAAAATGGCTACGAAATAAAAGGACTTTGGATAAGTGGAATACAGCGAAAACTAACACTAAAAAACATGATGTTTCCATTTAAATTACTGAGTAGTTTATGGAATGCCAATAAAATAATAAAAAACTTTAAACCAGATGTGGTAATAGGAACTGGTGGATTTGCATCAGGACCAACGCTAATACGAGCAAGTGCAAAAGGAATACCAACACTAATACAAGAACAAAATTCCTATCCAGGAATAACCAACAAATTACTAGCAAAAAAAGCACGTAAAATATGTGTTGCCTATGATGGTTTAGAACGATTTTTCCCGAAAAGTAAAATTATCAAAACAGGAAATCCAGTACGACAAGATTTGTTAACCATTAGCACAAAAAGAAACGAAGCATTAGACTATTTTAAATTAGATAAAACAAAAACGATAGTAGTAATCATTGGAGGAAGTTTGGGCGCAAGAGCCATAAATAAATTAATAGAAAGTCAAATAGAATGGTTAGTAGCACAAAATGTACAAGTAATTTGGCAAACTGGGAAATTGTATTATAAAGAATATAAAAAATACGATAACGTAGAAGGTGTGCAAACATACGCATTTTTAAACAAAATGGATTTAACTTATGCAGCAGCAGACATTATAATAAGTAGAGCAGGAGCAGGTTCTATATCCGAATTGTGCATCGTAGGAAAACCAACAATATTTATACCAAGTCCAAATGTAAGCGAAGACCATCAAACAAAAAATGCACAAGCAATAGTAGATAAAAATGCCGCAATACTGTTAAAAGAAAGTGAGTTAGAGCGATTTCAAATCCTGTTTGGAGGATTGTTAGAAGATGAAGAGCGACAAGTAAAATTAGCAGAAAATATAAAGAAACTAGCATTGCCAGAAGCAACCAAAAATATAGTAGATGCAGTAGAAGAAATTATAAAGTAGAAAAATAAACATGCAGAATAATATAGACATAACAACTTACAAAAACCTATTTTTTATAGGAATAGGCGGAATAGGTATGTCTGCACTTGCGCGATATTTTTCAGAACATGGAAAAAATGTTGCAGGATATGATAAAGTAACCACTACAATTACAAATAATTTGCAAGAATTAGGAATAACGATTTATTTTGAAGATATAATTTCAAAAATACCAAAAGCATTTTTAGAAAAAGAAAAAACCTTAATTGTATATACACCAGCAATACCAAAAAATCATACAACATATAATTACTTTAAAGACAATGGATTTACCATTTTAAAACGAGCAGAAGTTCTAGGATTAATAACCAAAAACACCTACTGTTTTGCCGTTGCAGGAACACATGGTAAAACAACAACATCTACTATATTAGGACATGTTTTAAAAGAAACAGGTGTAAATGCAACCTCGTTTTTAGGCGGAATTTCAGAGAATTATAAATCAAATTTAATACTAGGTAACAATAAAATAAGTGTGGTAGAGGCAGACGAGTACGATAGGTCGTTCTTGCAATTAAGCCCAAATACAGCATGTATAACCTCAATGGATGCAGACCATTTAGACATTTATGGTGCATCAGAAGCATTAGAAAAATCATTTAAAGACTTTGCAAATTTAGTAAGTGATAAATTATTTGTTCGTTATGGACTAACGTTAAACGGAATTACATTTGGATTGGAAGCAGCAGCAGACTACCAAGCAAAAAATATCCGTATAGAAAATGGCATGTCTGTTTTTGATGTACAAACACCAAAAGCAACAATTTCGGATATAAAAATACAATTGGTAGGAAAACACAATATATTAAATGCTTTGGCGGCATTGGCAATGGCAAATTCATATAAAGTTCCACTTACAGAAATTAAAAAAGCACTTTTTAGTTTTAAAGGAATTAAACGTAGATTTAACATAAAAATAAATACCAAAAAACTAGTGTTAATAGATGATTACGCACATCATCCAACCGAAATAAATGCCGTTTATGAAACCGTAAAAACCCTTTATCCAAATAAAAATAAAACCGTAGTATTCCAGCCACATTTGTACAGTAGAACTAGAGATTTTGCAGAAGATTTTGCAAAAGAATTGGCACAATTTGATACGGTACTTTTACTCGATATATATCCAGCAAGAGAATTACCAATAAAAGGAGTGACATCATTATGGTTAGCAGAAAAAATTAAAAAATACAGTAAAAATGTACAATGTGTACCGTTTGATGCAACATCTATAAAAAACAACATAAATAAAGAAAATGTAGTAATTGCAATGCTAGGAGCAGGTGATATTGGAAAAATGGTAGAAAAGGTATGTAAAACTTTAACAACATTGTAAAATGATAAAGTATAAAATTTACATAAAAGCATTTATTTTTATCTTGTGTATTGCAGGACTATTTAGCTTTGCAAATCACCGAAATGCAACAAGAAAAATTAAAAAAATAGAAATAGAATTTGAGCAAGGAGATAATTTATACATCACTACCGAAGCAGTTAATAAAATGTTAATACAAAGTTCGGGGAACATAAGAAACCAAACAAAAGAAAATCTATTTTTGAGGGTTCTGGAGCAGCGAGTTACAGATAATGAAATGATAGAGAATGCAGAGGTATATGTTACTATAGATGGTGTGTTGAAAACAAGAGTGTTGCAGAGAAAACCAATAGCAAGAATAGCAGTAAATGGAGCGTCGTATTACCTAGATAGACAAGGAAAAAAGATGCCATTATCAAAAAATTATTCCGCAAGAGTGCCAATTGTAAATGGAGTAACAAGTGATGAGGATTTAGAATTGGTTTACGAGTTTATAAAAAAAGTATTGGTAAATGATTTTATGAAAAAACAAATTATCGGAATAACTATAAATTCAAAGCAAGAATTTACACTAAAAACAAGAATGGGCAACCAATTAATAGAGTTTGGAAAATTAGAACGTGTAAATGCAAAAATTAAAAAGTTAATCGCATTTTATCAAAAAGTAATAAAAGATAAAACTTTGAAAAAATACAGTAAAATAAATCTAGAATATAACAAGCAAGTGGTTTGTACAAATAAATAAATTATGGAGAATCAAGTAGCGGTAGGTTTAGATATAGGGACAACAAAGATTGTAGCAATGATTGGTCGTAAAAATGAATACGGCAAAATAGAAGTGCTCGGTACAGGTAAGGCTGTGAGCATGGGTGTGCACAGAGGTGTTGTAAATAATATTACCCAAACCATTCAGTCCATACAACAGGCAGTAGAAGAAGCAGAAAACGAAAGCAATATAGAAATAAAAGAAGTCGTTGTAGGAATAGCAGGTCAGCATATAAGAAGTTTACATCATAGCGATTATATCACAAGACCAAATGCAGAAGAAGTTATTGACGATGATGATATTGAACGATTAAAAAATCAAGTACTAAAATTAGTAATGTTGCCTGGTGAAGAAATTATTCATGTATTACCACAAGATTATAAAGTTGATGGACAAGGCGAAATAGAAGAGCCAGTAGGTATGTTTGGCGGAAGGTTAGAAGCTAATTTTCATGTGGTAGTTGGGCAAGTAGCATCTATTCGAAATATCGGAAGATGTATAAAAAGTTCTGGATTAGGAATGTCAAATATCACCTTAGAACCATTGGCATCCGCAGAAGCTGTATTGAGCCTAGAAGAAAAAGAAGCAGGAGTTGCCATGATTGATATTGGAGGTGGAACAACCGATTTGGCAATTTTTAAAGATGGTATCATAAGACATACTGCCGTAATACCATTTGGTGGAAAT
The DNA here is from genome assembly GCA_015488935.1 of Flavobacteriaceae bacterium. GTDB lineage: Bacteria > Bacteroidota > Bacteroidia > Flavobacteriales > Flavobacteriaceae > S010-17. Next base: position 9,475 of record WFMU01000013.1, read on the forward strand.
GTAATAACCGAAGATATAAAAGAAGGATGTTCTATTATAGGTAAACAAGCCGAATTGCTAAAAACAAAATTTGGCTCTGCATGGCCTGGTGAAAATAAAGATAATGAAATCGTATCTATACCAGGATTACGAGGAAGAGAACCCAAGGAAATAACCCTAAAAAATCTTTCGAAAATTATACACTCCAGAGCGGTAGAAATAATAAATGAAGTGTTTTTAGAAATTAAAAATTACGGACACGATGAACCAAAGAAAAAACTAATTGCAGGTATTGTATTAACAGGTGGAGGAGCACAGTTAAAACACATCAAGCAATTGGTAGAATATATTACAGGAATGGATACAAGAATTGGCTATCCAAACGAGCATTTGGCAAGTGATTCAGACGAGCAATTATCCAGTCCAATGTATGCAACAGCAGTAGGTTTGCTAATGAATGGATTAGAGCAAAAAGCAAAACAAGCACAAAAAGAAAAATTAGAAGAAAAAGAAACAGAAGAAGTTTCAAAAGAAAAAGAAAGTATCGAAACAGAGTTTGTAACTGAAAAACAAGTAGAACCAATAGTAAAAGAAGAACAAGATGAACAAGGAGAAATCTATATAGAAACAACTGCAAAGAAAGAAAAGAAACCATCATTCTTTGAAAAATTTATACACAATTTACGCGAGTTTTTAGATAACGCAGAATAATATAAGAGCCATTAAAATAGTAAACATCCCCAAAATAATTGAATTATGGATAACACAATAAATTTAGACAATATTGCATTTGATTTACCAAAAAATCAATCCAATGTAATTAAAGTTATAGGAGTAGGAGGCGGAGGAAGTAATGCCGTAAATCACATGTACAAGAAAGGAATTGAAGGAGTAGATTTTGCCATCTGTAATACCGATGCACAAGCATTAAAAAATAGTCCTGTACCAGTAAAAATTCAGTTAGGAGCATCTTTAACAGAAGGTTTAGGAGCAGGAGCAAATCCAGAAATTGGAGAACAATCGGCAGTAGAAAGTAAAGATGCTATTATTGCAATGCTCGGCGCAAAAGCAAAAATGGTATTTATTACCGTTGGAATGGGTGGAGGAACAGGAACAGGAGCAGCACCAGTTATCGCAAAAATGGCAAAAGATATGGGATTGCTTACAGTAGCTATTGTTACCACACCATTTAGTTTCGAAGGAAAAACAAGAAACGAACAAGCACAAGAAGGAATAAAAAAGTTACGAGAACAAGTAGATTCTATTATCGTAATTAATAACAATAAACTAAGAGAAGTGTATGGAAATCTAGGATTTAAATCAGGATTTTCAAAAGCAGATGAAGTATTATCTACTGCTGCAATGGGGATTGCAAGAGTAATAACACACCACTATACACAAAATATTGACTTTAAAGACGCAAATACCGTATTGGCAAACAGTGGCTCTGCAATTATGGGATCGGCAACAGCAGAAGGTGTAAATAGAGCACAAGAAGCAATAACAAAAGCATTAGACTCTCCTTTATTAAACGATAATAAAATAACAGGAGCAAAAAATGTATTGTTGCTAATTGTATCTGGAAATATAGAAATTACCATAGACGAAATAGGAGAAATAAACGACTATATTCAGAGCGAAGCCAAAGGAAATGTCAATATTATTATGGGCGTTGGTGATGAAGATGAATTAGGCGATTCTATATCTGTAACCATCGTAGCAACAGGATTTAATAAAGAACAACAAACAGAAATATCCAAAGTAGAAAATAAAAAAATTATTTATAGCCTAGACGATACGTCAAAGATAGAAACTACTTTTTTGTTTGATGAAAAAACAAAACCATCCAATATAAAAAATAATAAAAAAGAAACTTTAGAAACAAAAACACCAAAAATAGTGCATCAATTAGAAGAAAAAGAAAATAAAC
>WFMU01000014.1 GCA_015488935.1 Flavobacteriaceae bacterium
ATACAAAGGTAAATTCATTATAGAAAAAGATGTACTTGAAATGAAAAAAAATATTGCTAAAGAAGTCCATAAATTCTTTTTAAAAGAATTTAAAAATGGCGATTTAACCAAAGGTAAAAACCTGCTAATTTTTGAAATAGCAAAACAATTTGTTCGTAATTTTTTACAAAGAGAAATACAAGAAATAAAAAAAGGCAAACAATTAAAAATTTTAGATATAGAGGTAAATTTAAAAACAACCATTATGGTAGAAGGCATAAAATTTCCGATTGTATTAAAAGGACAAGCAGATAGAATTGATGAATTAGACGGTGTTTTACGAATTATAGATTATAAAACAGGATTGGTAAAACAAACCGATTTAAATATAAAAAACTGGGAAGATATTGGAACTAATCATAAAAATCACAAAATATTTCAAGTACTTTTATATGCATATATTTATGCAAAAATGAATAAAATAACCTTTGCTAAAAAAATAGAAAGTGGTGTTATTTCCTTTAAAAATTTAAAAGCGGGATTTCTAAAGGTAAACAAAACAACTATTGGTGAAGAAGCTATGCAAAAATTTGAAAATGAATTAAAAAATCTAATTGCAGAAATATTTAATCCAGAAATACCATTTATAGAAAACGAAAACCTACCATACTAAATGAAAATACAAAAAAATACCATAATTCAAGGAAAACACAATAAACCAATATTAACCGATTTTATATATAAAGATAATAAACAACCAAAACCAATTGTTATCTTCTGTCATGGATATAAAGGATATAAAGATTGGGGCGCATGGCATATTATGGCAAAAGAATTTGCAAACAACAATTTCTTTTTTGTAAAATTTAATTTTTCATACAATGGAGGAACCGTAGAAAATCCAATAGATTTTCCAGATTTAGAAGCATTCGGAAATAATAATTTTAGTATCGAATTAGACGATTTAGAAACTGTGATAGATTATGTGTTAGAAAATAAAATTTTTCAAGCAGAAATAAACAAAAATAATATTACACTCATCGGACATTCTAGAGGTGGCGGAATAGCAACTTTAAAAGCAAGTCAAAACACAAAAATAACCGCCGTTATTTCGTGGGCAGGAATAAGTGATATCGAATCGAGGTTTCCAAAAGGAGAAGCATTAGCACAATGGAAAAAAGATGGTATTGGATATATAGAAAATACAAGAACCAAACAACAAATGCCAAACAAATACCAACTCTATGAAAATTTTATGGCAAACAAAGAAAAATTACATATTCAAACGGCAGTAACACAATTAACCATTCCACATTTAATTGTACAAGGTACAGACGATGTAGTGGTATTACCACAAGAAGCAGAAAATTTACACAAATGGAATCCACAAAGTAAATTATTGCTGATTAAAGATATGAATCATGCCTTAGGTAACACACAACCATGGAAAGAAAAAACCATGCCTAAAGATTTAGAAAATGTAGTAAAACAAAGTATTCTATTCTTAAGTAACACCAACTAATTTGCACTAAAATCACTACTGATAAATATCATTGTGTAATAAAGATAACTATCTTAAATTTATGCTATTATACCAAATTACTTTTTTACAACTAGTAATTTGTTGAATATCATCACGATTTATATTTACAAATTACCAAGTTGTTAATTTATAAATATATTCGTATGAAAAAAAAGTTTCAAAAATTGATTTGCGACGCCAATGAAGCCGTTGCAAAAGTAGCTCATAAAACAAATGAAGTTTGTGCTATTTATCCAATAACACCAGCTTCACCAATGGGTGAACATGTAGATGTATATAGTTCAAATGGGCAAAAAAACATTTGGAACAATGTGCCAAGGATTATAGAAATGCAGAGCGAAGGTGGCGCAAGTGGTGCAGTACATGGTTCGCTTCAAGCAGGAGCATTAACCACAACTTTTACAGCATCGCAAGGATTGCTTTTAATGATACCAAATATGTATAAAATGGCAGGTGAATTATTACCAACCGTTATACACGTTGCGGCAAGAACAATTGCAACACATGCACTATCTATTTTTGGCGATCATTCTGATGTGATGGCAGCTAGACAAACAGGTTTTGCAATGTTGTTTGGAGGTACTGTACAAGAGGCAATGGATTTTGCATTAATAGCACAAGTGGCAACCTTAAAATCTAGAATTCCATTTATGAATATTTTTGATGGATTTAGAACATCCCACGAAATATCTAAAATTGATGCAATTCCAGATGATGTAATTAAAGCAATGATGCCAGAAGATGAAATTATGGCACATAAAAAACGCTCTATAGACCCTGATAAACCAGTAATTAGAGGAACATCACAAAATCCAGATGTATTTTTCCAAGCACGAGAAGCAGCAAATCAATACTACAACAAAGTTGCAGATATCGTACAAGATACCATGGATGAATTCTATAAACATACAGGTAGAAAATATAGCCTATTTTACTACGTTGGACATCCAAAAGCAGAAAAAATAATAGTAATTATGGGCTCTGGACAAGGACCTGTAATGGAAACCGTTGAAACATTGGCTGCAAATGGCGAAAAAGTAGGCGCAATATTTGTTCGATTATACAGACCTTTTTCTGGTAAACATTTTATAAATGCACTACCTACAACAGCAAAAAAAATAGCAGTATTAGATAGAACCAAAGAATCGGGAAGTATAGGCGAACCATTGTATTTAGACATTGTAACAGCTTGTGTAGAAAGTAATCGAACAATGCCAATTATTGTTGGAGGTCGCTATGGATTATCCTCCAAAGAATTTAATCCATCTATGGTAAAAGGTATTTTTGACGAACTACATAAAGAAAAACCAAAAAACCACTTTACTATTGGTATAAACGACGATGTAAGTCATACCAGCTTATCTTACGATTATTTTAAAACAAGTAAAAATACGTTTAATTGTATGTTTTATGGATTAGGATCTGACGGTACTGTTGGAGCTAATAAAAATTCTATTAAAATAATTGGACAAACAACCAATAATTATGTACAAGGATATTTTGTGTATGATTCTAAAAAAGCAGGAGCACAAACAATCTCTCATTTGCGATTTGGACCAGACCCAATCTACTCCTCATATCTTATTAATTCTGCGAATTTTATAGCCTGTCATCAATACAATTTTATTTATAAATACGACATTCTTAAAAAAATAAAAAAAGGAGGTATATTCTTGCTTAATGCACCATATAGCAGTAAAACAATTTGGAATGAATTACCAAAATTAATGCAAGAAGAAATTCTAGAAAAAGAATTGCAATTTTATGTTATTGATGCTACCAAAGTAGCACACGAAGCAAATTTAGGAAAACGAACAAATACCGTTTTACAAACCTGCTTTTTTGCCATTTCTGGAATATTACCAAAGGAAGAAGCAATACAAAAAATTAAAGATGCCATTGTAAAATCTTATTCGCACAAAGGAGAACGTGTAGTACAGATGAATTTTAATGCAGTAGATAAATCGCTAGAAAATTTACATAAAGTAGAATATCCAAAAAAAGTTACCAATAATCTTCGATTAAAACCAATGATGACAGGAAATCCAAGTGATTTTGTAAACGATGTTTTAGGTACTATTCTGGCAGGAAAAGGAGATGAATTACCAGTGAGTGCATTTCCTGTAGATGGCACATTTCCAACAGGAACAGCACAATACGAAAAACGAGGAATTGCAGATTTTATACCAATTTGGGACGATGCGGAACTATGTACACAATGTAATAAATGTATAGTCATCTGTCCACATGCAGCAATTAGAGCTAAAGTAGTAAGTAATGAAGTATTGGTAGATGCCCCAGAATCACTTAAAAAAGTTGCTGCCAAAGGACGACCATTTGACAAAAATACCGAATCTTATGTACTACAAGTTTCTCCAGAAGATTGTACAGGATGTGATTTATGTGTAGCTGTATGTCCAGCAGAAAGCAAAGAAGTAGAAAACTTCAAAGCCATAAATATGCACAAAAAAATTGATGTAGATTTAATTGAAAATAGAAATTGGAATTATTTTATTGATTTACCAAATTACAATAGAGAGGAATTAGTAATTACCAACGTAAAAGGTTCGCAATTTTTAGAACCATTATTTGAGTTTTCAGGAGCATGTCCAGGATGTGGAGAAACACCATATATTAAAATGCTTACACAATTGTATGGCGATAGTATTCTAATAGCAAATGCCACAGGATGCTCCTCTATTTATGGCGGTAACTTACCAACCACACCATACAAAACCAATACTTTTGGAAGAGGACCTGCATGGGCAAATTCACTGTTTGAAGATAATGCTGAATTTGGATTAGGAATGCGATTAGCACTATCTAAAAAACAAGAAATAGCCTTCGATTTATTAAAAAAAATAGAGCTTTTAGTTGGAACAGAATTGGTAGATGCCATTACAAATAATAGAGAAGAAAACGAAGCTCAAAAAGAAAAAAAACACAGAGATATTGCAGAACTAAAAGAAACTTTAGCCAAACTAGACAACGATATAGATGCTGTAAAACTAAACCAATTAACCGAATATTTACGCAGAAAAGATGTATGGATACTCGGTGGTGATGGTTGGGCGTATGATATCGGATACGGAGGAGTAGATCATGTATTAGCAACAGGTGAAAATATTAATATCTTGGTAATGGACACCGAAGTTTATTCCAATACAGGAGGGCAAACCTCCAAAGCAACACCACTTGGAGCAAGTGCAAAATTCTCTGTATCAGGTAAGCGTACTGCTAAAAAAAGTTTAGCTCTACAAGCAATCTCGTACGGAAATGTATATGTGGCACAAATAGCCATGGGAGCAAAAGATGCACAATCTTTAAAAGCAATAAAAGAAGCCGCAGAATACCCTGGAGCATCTATAATTATTGCCTATTCGCACTGTATAGAACACGGCTATAATATGATGAACGGCGCAGAACAACAAAAGAAGGCAGTAGAAACAGGATATTGGCCATTGTTTAGATTTAACCCTTCTAATCCGAAAGGGAAAAAATTTAAATTAGATTCTAAACCACCAGAAAAAGCACTAAGTGATTTTATGTATCAAGAAACGCGTTTTTCGAGAGTAATAAAACAAAATCCAGAAGTAGCAAAAGAGCTTTTAGAACAAGCTCAAGAAAATGTAAATACAAACTGGGAAAGATTAGAACTTTATAAAAACATATAATAATAATGTGGAAAGC
>WFMU01000015.1 GCA_015488935.1 Flavobacteriaceae bacterium
GAATGGATTCTAAATTCTAAATTATGAATTATGAATTATGAATTATAAATTATGAATTATGAATTTTGGATTTTGCCCCGAAGTCTCGGGGTTGGATTTTGAGTTATTTGTATAGCGTGTTTTGCTTTGTAATTGGTATTACCTTATATTTGCAATACAAAACTAAACACATGTCTTACAAACGAATTTTATTAAAGTTAAGTGGCGAAGCGTTAATGGGTGAACGTCAGTATGGTATTGACCCAAAACGTTTGGCAGAATATGCCCAAGAAATTAAGGAAGTGGTAGATAAAGGTATTGAAGTTGCCATTGTTATTGGTGGTGGAAATATTTTTAGAGGTGTTGCTGGTGCTAGTAATGGTATGGATCGTGTACAAGGTGATCACATGGGAATGCTTGCAACGGTAATAAACGGTCTTGCTTTACAAAGTGCTCTTGAAAATGAAAATGTACCTACACGTTTGCAAACTGCAATAAAAATTAATGAAGTTGCGGAACCTTTTATAAGGAGAAAAGCAATGCGCCATTTAGAAAAAGGTCGTGTGGTTATTTTTGGTGGAGGAACAGGAAATCCATATTTTACAACAGACTCTGCTGCTGTTTTAAGAGCAATAGAGATTGAAGCAGATGTTATTTTAAAAGGAACTCGTGTAGATGGTATTTATACTTCCGATCCAGAAAAAAATAAAGATGCTGTAAAATTTGATTATATTTCATTTGAAGATGTATTAAAAAAAGGATTAAAAGTAATGGATACTACTGCTTTTACCCTTAGTCAAGAAAATAAATTGCCAATAATTGTATTTGATATGAATACTACAGGGAATCTTTTGCGATTAATTTCTGGAGAAAAAATAGGTACGGTTGTAAATTAATAAATAATAAAAGCAATACTGTAAAAATGGTATGCTTTTTGAATTAAATAAACTAATTATATAGTCATGAACGAAGAAATTGAAATTATTATAGAAACTGGTGAAGAGCAGATGCAAAGTGCCGTTGCACATTTAAAACATGAATTTGCAAATATTAGAGCTGGAAAAGCATCGCCAATGATGCTTAAAAGTGTTGTCGTTGATTATTATGGTTCGCAAACACCTTTGAGTCAAGTTGCCAATATAAATACGCCAGATGCACAAACAATTACGGTACAACCATGGGAAAAAACCATGCTTAGCGAAATTGAGAAAGCAATTATGAATGCCAATCTAGGTTTTAATCCAATGAATAATGGTGAGAGTATTATTATTAATGTTCCAGTACTTACTGAAGAACGAAGAAAAGAATTGGCAAAAAGAGCAAAATCGGAGTCTGAAAAAGCAAAAGTGAGTGTTAGAAACGACCGAAAAGATGCAAATAATGAGATTAAAAAATTGGATGCTTCTGAAGATATGAAGAAAAATGCAGAAGATACTATCCAAGAACTAACCAATAAATACACAAAAATTATTGATGCGTTATTTCATACAAAAGAAGCCGAAATAATGAAAGTTTAATACTAAAAATTGCTTATGAAAAGTAAACTCGGTTTGTTTCTTGTTTTTTTATTTTTTACCATTGTTGGCTTTACGCAAAGTACCAATCGTGTTTATGATTTTTTTGGTGGAAAATCGTTTAACAATACTACCGTGTTTTATCGCCTATTATTCAAAATTAACAATGGCAAAGTAAGTGGTTATTCCTTTACAGACGAACGTGGAAAAAATGAAAGTAAATCTATAATTGAAGGTGAATTTGATGCGACTACAAATCAAATTTCCTATAGAGAAACGACTAAACTAATTACAAAATCCAAACAATTTTTTAATGAAAATTGCTTCCTTAACGGAAATATTTCATTAAAATTAACCAATAATATTAGTACAATTAAAGGTACATTTGTTGCATTGAATGCCGCTGGTAAAAAATGTACTAGTGGAAAAATTCATATTATTAGCCTCGATGCATACCAACAATTAAAACAAAAAATAAAAGCAGAAAAACTACTTGCTAAAAACAAGAAAAATAACGAATTAAAAACCAAAACAGAATCATTACCAAGTTTTGATAGCAATAAAAAACTTACCATAAAAGACGATGAAGAAATTCGTGTATTTTGGAATTCGGATACGTTTAAACTAGATATTTGGGACGATGCGAAGGAAGATGGCGATGAGATTACCATTACTTTTAATGACGAAATTATTATGGATAAGTATAGCTTAAAAAATAAAAAAGAACAAATTGAACTTCCGCTTAAAAAAGGAGAAAATAAACTTGTTTTTACTGCAAATAATACAGGTTTAATTGCAAATAATACCGCACGTGTAGATTTATTTGATGGAGCTATTAAACACCAAATTATTACACAATTACAATTAAACAAATCCGTAACCGTTTATTTAATAAAACAATAAAGATAAAATAACATGAAAAGAATAACAATATTTTTACTATTAATTGCCAACATAAGCATATTATCTGCTCAAGAATATAAATTTATTTCGAAAGATTTACATCTAATGACGGAAGTAGAAATGATTAAAAATCAAGTACAAATGACCAATGATATTCTTATGTTTGATACAAAAGGAAACACCATTGAGCCATCACAATTAAACGATATTATGGAAAGTGGTAATTTTGTACCGTTGGTATATGGAACTAAAAATCATATTGCAAAAGCGGTTATTTTTAGAAATGCAACAAAAGAAGAAAAAGAAAAAATGAAAGCAAGAATGCATAGAACCGATCCAAATGCCAATTTTGTTACAGGTAAAATAGCAAAAAATTTTACTGCTTATACTATTGATGGTACTAAAATTTCATTAAAAGATTATAAAGGTAAAATTGTAGTTTTAAACTTTTGGTTTACACAATGTAAACCGTGCGTTATGGAAATACCAAAACTAAATAAATTAGTAAAAAAATATAAAAATGTGACATTTATTAGTATTACATTCGATAAAAAAGAAACGGTAAAAAAATTCTTAAAAACACATGAATTTAATTACAAACACATTGCCGAAAACGACCCAATTATAGATGATTATCAAACTTCAGCATTTCCAACACATTTAATAATTGACCAAAAAGGAGAGATTATTTTTAGAAAAGTAGGTGATTTTATTGAAGAAATGGATACTAAAATTGGACAATTACTAAAACAGTAACATACAAAGGTATTGTACATTTAGGTAAAATCATAATTTTTGGATTAAACTATAGCTTGTTTTTAAGTAGATTAATTCCCACAATTTGCATATATTTATAGCGTTGTTTTGTATATTCAACATAAAGTAATAACCAACCTATAAATAGTTAATTGTATGCAAAAAAGTATTCTATACAAAGCACCTGGTAAATTTGAAGAAACAAGATTTGAAAAAATTCACAATGTAATTTTTTCAAATTCTAATATTGCTTCAATTAAAGTTGCACAAGAAATAGCAACACTCATCCAAAAGAAAGCAGCCAAAAATAAAACTTGTGTTTTAGGTTTAGCTACAGGTTCATCACCAATAAAAGTTTACGAAGAATTGGTGCGAATGCACAAAGAAGAAAAACTAAGTTTTAAAAATGTAATTACCTTCAACTTAGATGAATATCTTCCTATGGAAAAAGAGAATATGCAAAGCTACCATTACTTTATGCACGAACATCTGTTTAAATATATCGATGTTTTACCAGAGAATATTCATATTCCAGATGGAACTATTAAAAGCGAAAATGTAAAACAATATTGTATTGATTATGAACGTAAAATTAAAGATGCTGGAGGTTTAGATTTTCAATTACTAGGTATTGGTAGAACTGGGCATATTGGTTTTAATGAACCAGGCTCTCATCTTAATTCTGGTACACGAAGTATTACGCTAGACCATTTAACAAGAGTAGATGCAGCGCCTTCCTTTTTAGGAATTGAAAACGTACCAAAAAAAGCAATTACTATGGGTGTTGCAACAGTACATGCAGCAAAAAGAATTGTATTAATGGCTTGGGGACAACATAAAGCGCAAATTATTAAAGAAACTATCGAAGGAGAAATATCTGCACAAGTACCAGCAACTTACTTACAAAATCATAAAAATGTTACTTTTGTTTTAGATACGGAAGCAGGTTCGGAACTAACAAGAAATAAAACACCTTGGCTGGTTGGTTCTTGTACATGGACAGACGAATTAAGAAATAAAGCCATCCTTTGGTTGTGCGAATTAATTGATAAATCTATCTTGCGATTAACAGATAAAGATTATAACGATAATGGTATGTCAGATTTATTAGTACTTGAAGGAAGTGCCTACGATTTGAATATTAAAATGTTTAACAAATTGCAACATAGTATTACTGGATGGCCAGGAGGTAAACCAAATGCAGATGATTCTAAAAGACCAGAACGAGCCTTACCAGCAAAAAAGAGAGTCCTTATTTTTAGTCCACACCCAGACGATGATGTAATTTCTATGGGCGGAACTTTTGATCGATTGGTAGAACAAGGACACGAAGTACACATTGCTTACCAAACTTCGGGAAATATTGCCGTATCTGATGAAGAAGCTTTAAAATTTGCAGAGATCTGTAATAGTATTAATTCCGATTCTACCAAAGCAAAAAAAATAATTTTTAATCTTAAAAACAAAGCTAAAAATAGTGATGATACTTTAGAAGTGAGAAAATTAAAAGGTCTTATTAGAAAAGGAGAATCTTTAGCCGCAACTCGTTATTTGGGATTGGATGATAAAAATGTACACTTTTTAAACTTACCATTTTACGAAACTGGTACGATAAAAAAAGGAAACCTTACCAATGCAGATATCGATATAATAATAGATTTAATAGAAAAAATAAAACCACATCAAATATATGCTGCGGGAGATTTAGCAGACCCTCATGGTACGCATAAAGTTTGCTTGGATGCTATTTTTATGGCTTTAGAAAAATTAAAAGCAAAACCGTATATGAAAGATTGTTGGGTTTGGCTGTATAGAGGAGCTTGGCACGAATGGGAAATTCACGAAATAGACATGGTTGTACCAATGAGTCCAGATCAAGTATTAAAGAAACGACATGCTATATTTTATCACCAATCACAAAAAGATGGCGTAATGTTTCAAGGAGATGACTCTAGAGAATTTTGGATAAGAGTAGAAGATAGAAATAGATTAACCGCAAATAAATACAATAAATTAGGTTTGGCAGATTATGCAGCAATGGAAGCTTTTAAACGGTATTATTTTTAGGGATTAATCTAAACTCTTAGGCTTTTTTCTTTGTAAAGCTGTTTTAGTAAAGCAAGGTTGCTTTTTCTCTTTTCAGTTTCATTAATCTTTTTTAATAAATAGATTGTTAATTAGTTGTCCTTTAATCAAGCATCTTACGTCTTGCATCTTGTGTCTAGCATCTACGAGCGAAGCGGTCTTATCTCTTTTGCCAAACAACAATGATTTACAAGCCATTTCTCAATTATTTTAATACCTTTGCATAGACTTATAAAAAAAGAAAACACATGGGTTTTTGGACATATATTGCACGAATTATACTACGAGGGAAATATATTATCTTACTAGTATTAGCAGCAATTACCTACTTTTTAGCATTACAAAGTAAAAATATACGACTTTCGCACTCCGAAGCAAACTTATTGCCAAGAGACCATATTGTTAACATAGAATACGATCATTTTTTATCTATTTTTGGAGAAGAAGGAAATCTTGTGATTATGGCAGTAAAAGACCCTTCTATTTTTACAGCTAAAACATTTAATAATTGGAATAAACTATCTAAAGAATTAGGTAAATTTCCCGAAGTAGAAAGTGCTATTGCAATTGGCGATATAAAAAAATTAACTAAAGATGAAAAACTAAAAAAGTTTGTTGCAAAGCCATTGTTTAAAAAAAATCCAACAACAGATGCCGAAGTATTAAAAATAAAAGATGAATTATTTAACAAACTACCTTTTTACAACAACCTGTTATTTAATAAAGAAACAGGAACAATTCGTACAGCAATTT
>WFMU01000016.1 GCA_015488935.1 Flavobacteriaceae bacterium
ATCTAGATATTCATTCAAAAATTTGAATTTGTCTATGCAAAAATTCATGCAAACTGTAAACGAATGTTATGTCGAATTTACGTTATAACAAAGAAAAAGGGAAATAAAACGGATTTATATAGCGTGTTTTGCTTTGTAATTGGTATTATTACTTCCTTAGATAAGAAACAAAGCTATAATTATATTTATTTTTTTCATCTGCTTTAAAATTTTCTCTAGAAATTTCTTGCCAAATATTTAAATCAATTTTTGGAAAAAAAACGTCTGCTTCAAAATCGTGATGTACATAAGTAATATCTAATTTATCTGCAATTTCTATGGCTTCTTTATAAATTTGTGCACCACCAATAATGTATGGAGATTGGTCATTTTTTGCCATTTTTATAGCATTTTTTAATGAACTTGCAACCAAGCAACCTTTATGTTTATAATCTTTATTTCGAGTAATAATAATGGTGGTTCTATTTGGTAAAGGTTTGCCAATAGATTCAAAAGTTTTTCTGCCCATAATAATATGATGTCCTGTGGTTCGTTTTTTAAACCGTTTTAAATCGGCAGATAAATGCCAAATAAGCTGATTGTCTTTTCCTAAAGCGTTGTTATTTGCTATGGCTGCTATGATGGTTAGCATAGATTTATTTTTCGATTTTTTAAAAACTCTTCTTTTTACTCTTTTTAAGATTCGATTCATAAAAAATAAGTTAAACCGAAACTTTTCCTCTAATTAAAGGATGTGGATTGTATTTTACCAATTCAAAATCCTCAAAAGTAAAATCGAATATATTTTTGATATTCGGGTTTAACTTCATTTGTGGTAAATCTCTAGTCTCTCGCGAAAGTTGTAAAGCAATTTGGTCACTGTGGTCGTTATAAATATGTGCATCACCAAAAGTATGGATAAATTCGCCATACTCTAGATTACAAACTTGTGCTATCATCATTACCAATAAAGCGTATGAAGCAATATTAAAAGGAACACCTAAAAATATATCGGCACTACGTTGGTATAATTGACAAGAGAGTTTACCATTTGCAACATAAAACTGAAAAAAGGCATGACATGGAGGTAGTGCAGCTTTGTTATTTGCAACATTTTCTGAAAAAGATACCGAAGTATCTGGCATCACACTTGGATTCCATGCAGAAACCATCATTCTACGAGAATTAGGATTGTTTTTTATGGTATGTATCACTTCCGTAATTTGGTCAATACCTTCGCTATTCCAATTCCGCCATTGATGTCCATAAATAGGACCCAAATCGCCATTTTCATCTGCCCAAGCGTCCCATATTTTAACACCATTTTCTTTTAAATAGGCAATATTTGTATCGCCTTTTAAAAACCAAAGTAATTCGTGAATAATAGATTTTAAATGTAATTTTTTGGTGGTAAGCATTGGAAAACCATCTGCTAAATCAAAACGCATTTGATAGCCAAAAACACTTTTTGTACCAGTTCCTGTTCGATCTCCTTTTTGAATACCGTTTTTTTGAACGTGTTTTATTAAATCTAAATATTGTTTCATTATTTATGAGGTCGTTAGTGTTTTACATCTCCAATTTCATCAGGATTGTGTTTGTATTTAAAAATTAATGCAAAAGCAATCGTAATTACTAAGGCATAAGCTGCAAATATAAACCATATAGTTTGCCAGTCTTTTACACCTTCTTTAGAATATAAATCCACAATATAACCACTAGCATAAGCACCTAAAATAGCACCAAAACCATTAGTCATCATCATAAATAAACCTTGTGCACTAGAACGCATCGATTTTTTTGTTTCTTTTTCTACAAACATAGATCCAGAAATATTAAAAAAGTCAAATGCCATTCCGTAAACAATCATAGAAAGTATTAAGAAACCAAAACCTTCTGCTGGATTACCGATGCCAAATAAGGCAAAGCGAAATACCCAAGCAACCATACTAAAAATCATTACTTTTTTAATTCCAAATTTTTTCAAAAAGAAAGGAATGGTTAATATAAAAATAGTTTCAGAAATTTGCGATAAAGTCATTAATACTACAGGATGTTCCACAGCAAAATAT
>WFMU01000017.1 GCA_015488935.1 Flavobacteriaceae bacterium
ATATACAAGATATTTATAGTATTATTGCAATCAGTTTTTATAAATAACATACTAAAATATAAAAAAGTAAGTTTTATAAGATATTGATATTAGCAACAAAATTGAAACTAACAACAAACTATGTATAAAAATAAGGGGATTTATTTTAAACGTGTTATAATCTTGTTAGCATTATTGGGTAGTTTTGGATATGTATATGCACAAAACGCACCAATTGCCGTTAGAGATGTAAATACAGCAGACCAAGATGTTACATTAACCATAAATGCACCAGGTGTTTTAGCTAATGATACCGATGCAGATGGAGATGCATTGGTAGTAACACGATTTACCATAAATGGTATTACCTTTTTTAACGCAGGAGCAACCGCAAATTTAGCAGAAGGAACCATAACAATTAATGCAGATGGAAGCTATACTTTTGTACCTACAGCAGGGTATAGTGGAACCGTGCCAGATATTGTTTACGAAATTTCAGATGGAACTAGTGTTGCATTAGCAACATTATTATTAACTGTAGAAACAACAGCAGATTTATTAAGTATAGAATTAGTATCAAGTTGTAACCAAGGATATACTGCAAATGGAGATTACAAAATACGTTACGATATTCGATTAATGAATATGAGTATCGCTAGAGATTATCATCCATCAAGTTTAATTTCTAATATTAATTTGCAAGATGATTTACCAGCAGTATTTGGTAATGGTTGTGTAACACTAGTAGAAATTAACGGAATTAGCACCACAGAACCAGAAGATTTTGTTAACAACCCTTATCCACAAGATTGGGATACTGGTTCTGTAAATCCAAACTTTCTTGGAGTAACATCGTCAAATATTTTTTCGGCAGCAGAAGTAACGAGTAATGTATTGTATCCAAGACAAATTGTACATGTGAGTTTTTGTGTAACTGTAAATCCATTTTGCAACGGAAGACCAAATCCAACACCTTCTGGTTCAGGAATAACATTTGATAATTTAATAACAGCAAGTTCTTCAAGAGGAAATACTAGCTATCTTTTTAATAGTGTAATAGACTATCATACAAGTGAAACTACGGTAGCAGCAAATTTTTTTATTAATAACGTTGTAAGTAGTATCTCAGAACCACCCGTACAACCAAATGGTACCTACGATTTTACCAATACTGTAATTATTATAAACGATGGTACAACCACAGCAAATAATGTAAATTACAATATGGGCTTAGGTAATTTTTACGATAATGGTGTTACTTTTTCAACCTTAACCATAACACAAGTTAGTGGACCAACGGTAAATATAAATCCAGCATTTAATGGAGATGCAGAAAGTTTAATGTTAACCAATGGTAACAGTTTAAATGCAGGAGAAATCGTAATATTAGAAATACATTATATTGTAAATCCTCTGCCATCATCCAATACAAGAATGCTATTTTCGCAATTATCAGAAAGTATGACACAAGGACCAGATGATAGTTTAAGTACCTTTGATGAAACATTACCAGCAAATAAACGCCGATACTCTTATGTACTTTGGTCCGATGCCTTAGGAAATCATTTAGATAGATATTACACTGCAGCAACTCCTACCGATACGCCGAGTTCAAACGACCAATGTCAATGCGATTTATTAGGTATGCGTTTGCTGTACAACTTTAACTTAGAAGCAATAAAATCAAGTACAGTAATTAATGCAGCACCACAAGGCGTTGTAGAAAATGAAGAAATCTCTTTTCAAATATCGATTACCAACAAAAGTAATTTTTTACAAGTAGAAAATATACAATTGACAGACGATTTAACAGGAATTTGTGGAGGTAATATTGTACAAGTTTCAAATCCAGTAATTATTAGCTCCACTGCAACCACAACACCAACCTTAAATGCAGGATATAATGGAGTAACTGACACAAATATATTTGATGGTGTTTCTGGAATAATTGAGCCAAATCAAAATGTTGTAATTGAACTTAAAGCTATTTTTAAAGACGATTGTATCGGAAATAATATTGCAACCTTTTCGGCAAGTGACCCATTAGGAAATAATACGGGATCTGTAGATTCAAACGAAGTTGCTGTTTCTGTTTTTTCAGATACAGATAATGATGGTATAACTGATATTAACGATATTGATGATGATAACGATGGTATTCTAGATTTAGTAGAATTAAATGGATTAGATCCATTATTAGATGACGATAATGATGGTGTACCAAATTATAGAGATACCGATTTTGGTACAGATGCTAATAACGATGGAATAGTAGATATTTTTGATTTTGATTTAGATGGTGTACCAAACCATTTCGATTTAGATAGCGATAATGATGGAATTACAGATATTATTGAAGGAGGAGGTATCGACGATGATGCAAATGGTCGTGTGCCAATTAATGCAGACGGAACATTAGTAGTAGATGCAGATGGTGATGGATTAACAGATGATTTTGTTATAGACACTACAGGAGATGGCATTGCAGACCAAGCAGTTGATGTAGATGTAGCTGGAGGAATACTAATGCCACTTCCAAACACAGACGCTACAGGAAATCCAGATTATTTAGATATCGATTCTGATAATGATGGTATTGTAGATATTATCGAAGCGCAAACATCTGCAGGATATAATGCACCAAATCCAGTAAATACAGATGGATTAATCTTTACAACAGGTCTCGCACCAATAGATACCGATGGCGATAATACACCAGATTATTTAGACTTAGATACCGATAATGATGGTGTAAGTGATGCTATTGAAGGTTGGGATTTTACAAACGATGGTGTGCCAGAAACAACCATTCAAAATACAGATACCGATAATGATGGATTAGACAATGCCTATGATGTTGATGATACACAAATTAATCCAACAAATGCACAAACGCCTACTGATTTTCCAAATGTAGATAATGCAGATACAGCAGAATTAGATTGGAGAGAATTAGAAGCAATTGTAGTTGTAATAGATGATGTAGAAGTAGTAGAAGGTGGTAATTTAGTGTTTACTATATCCCTAACAAAATACAGAGATAATACTATTTTAAATGCAATTAATACAGATGTAGTAATGAACATTTTTACAACCGATGGTACAACTACAACAACACAATACGAAATAGCAACCGCACCATTTGATTATGACGAAATACCAAATACACCAACAACCATAACCATCCCTGCAGGAGACACTACATTTACAGTAACCATACCAACTACAGACGATACAATTTACGAATTAATAGAATACATGACCCTAAACGGAGAAATAACTTCAGGGAATACCATAAATACCGTGGAAACAGGAATTGGAAAAATACGAGATAACGACAATGCTCCAAATATTACAATGAACGATTCTAGAGCCGTAGAAGGAAATGATTTAATACATACTATAACACTATCTAACCCAAGTTCAACACCAGTAATTATTGATATAACAACTGTAGATGTTACAGCAATAAGTCCAGAAGATTATGCAGAATTTATCCATACACTTACCATAGATGGTACAGTAGATCAGAACAATGCTAATTTAACAACTACATTTAATATTGCCACAGTAATTGATGGTTTAAATGAAGTAGATGAAGAATATATCGAAGTAAATGGTGTAGTAACAACAGCAAATGTTGGTATTGAAGATTTAAATAAAGAAGGTGTTATAGTAGATTTAGAACCGCCACCAGCAGTAAGTATCGATAATATTACCGTTACCGAAGGAGAAGTATTACACTTCACGATAAGTATTGATATTATGCATTTTGAAGATATATCACTAAATATTTTTACCTCAAATGTAACAGCAAGAGCACCCGAAGATTATTTAGAACTTATAACTCAAGTAACCATACCTCCATACAGTACGAGTGTTACAGTAGATGTAATTACAAATGACGATAACTTAACAGAAGATATTGAAACACTAGAAATTAATGGTATTGTAACTACTTTTAATACCGTAAACCTAAATCCAGTTGGCGTTGGAACTATTTTAGATAACGATACACCAAACCTGTTCTCTCCAAATGATGATGGTATAAGTGATGTTTTTGAAGTGATTAGTTTATATGCATATCCAAACTTTAAAATGCAAATATTTGACCGTTGGGGAAGCCAAGTTTATGACTATAAAAATGAAGGACGTACACAACCTATTTGGTGGAATGGAAATTGGCATAATAATCCAGTTCCAGAAGGCGTATATTATTATACCATAGATTATAATGATGGTAAGTCAAAACCAAAATCAGGATTTATACAATTAATACGATAAAGGAGATGAAGATGATAAAAAAAATTACCACCGTATTTTTAGTGTTGCTAAGTTTACAATCTTATGCACAACAAAATCCACATTATACACAATACATGTATAATATGAACGTAATAAATCCAGCTTATGCAGGAGCAAGAGCAGATTTAAGTATTGGCTTATTGGCACGTAAACAATGGGTTGGAGTAGAGGGTGCACCAGAAACACAAACTTTCTCGGCAAATGCTAGAACCTTAAATGGAGTTGGCTTAGGATTATCCGTAGTACATGATAAATTAGGATTAGCAGAAGCTACTAATTTTAATGCAGATATTTCTTATACCATAGTAACATCCACTTACTCAAGATTGGCACTTGGATTTAAAGGTGGACTATCTACCTATTCCGATAATTTGAGTAGAGGTGTAACACCAGATAACGATGTTAATCCAGATTTAAAAGGTACTTATCCAAATTTAGGTTTAGGAGCATTTTATTACGATAAGCGTTTCTATGCAGGAGTATCTATCCCACAATTATTTAAAACACCAATATTTGTATTAGATAACGAATATACTAGTGGAATAAGTAAAAAACTAAACTATTTTGCAACTTTTGGATATGTATTTGATCTAACAGAAAAAGTAAAATTTAAACCATCTACATTAATAAAGATTTCTACAGGATTGCCATTATCGGTAGATATTAATGCAAATATGTTATACGATAAAAAAATAGAATTTGGTATCTCTTACCGTTATAACGATTCTGTACATGGTATGGTAGCATTGTTATTTAACGAAAGTATTCGCTTAGGATATGCTTACGATTATACCTTAACAAATTTAGGAAATTACAATAGCGGAACACACGAAATTATGTTACTGTTTGATATCGGATTTAAAAAACGAGGCAGATGGTTAAACGATAGTTCTTGCTACTTTTAGCTAAAGTTGGTTAAGAAATAACACCACTACCTACTAGTTCATCTCCAATATACCAAGCAACAAATTGTCCTTCGGTAATGGCAGATTGCATATTGTCAAATAAAACAAATAAGCCATCTTTAGTTTTGTGAAGTACTGCTTTTTCTAAAGGTTGTCTGTATCGTATTCTTGCCAATACATTAAGAGTTTCTTTTGGTTTTAAAGCCAAATCTGGTCTTATAAAATGCAATTCGTTATTAGTTATAAACAAACATCTGCGATACAATCCAGGGTGATTTTTACCTTCGCCTGTATAAATAATATTTTCTATAACATCAGTTTCAATTACAAACAATGGCTCTTTAGTACCGCCAACAGCTAATCCTTTGCGCTGTCCTTTGGTAAAATAATGTGCACCTTGATGCTTACCAACCACTTTTCCATCACTTTTATGATATACATATTTGGTAGCTAAAAATTCCAATTCTTCCAATTTATGCTTAAATTTAGGAAGTGTTTTATTATACATAGGAGCATCTTTGGCAATAGTTACAATAACACCTTCTTTAGGCTGTAATTTTTGTTGTAAAAATTCAGGCAATCGAACTTTTCCTATAAAGCATAAACCTTGCGAATCTTTTTTGTCGGCAGTAACTAAATCTAATTCTGTAGCTATTTTACGAACTTCGGGTTTGGTTAATTCTCCAATAGGAAATAAAGTTTTTGATAATTGTTCTTGCGATAGTTGACATAAGAAATAAGATTGGTCTTTATTACCATCTTTACCTGCTAATAGTTGGTAGGTTTCTATATTATTAATTGTCGTAATTCCTTTTCTACAATAATGACCAGTAGCAACAAAATCGGCACCTAATTCTAGAGCAATTTTTAAAAAAACGTCAAATTTAATCTCACGATTACATAAAACATCTGGATTTGGAGTTCTTCCTATCTTATATTCATGGAACATATAATTTACAATACGTTCTTTATATTGTTCGCTTAAGTCAACAACTTGAAAGGGAATATTTAGTTTTTCGGCAACAAGCATAGCATCATTACTATCTTCTACCCAAGGACATTCGTTAGATATTATTACCGAATCGTCATGCCAATTCTTCATAAAAAGTCCAATAACTTCATATCCTTGCTGTTGCAATAAATAAGCAGCTACGCTGGAATCAACTCCTCCAGAAAGACCAACTATTACTCTTTTATTAGTATTCAATTTTTATAAATTTGTTTGGCAAAAATACAAAAAAAGCTACCAAGAGCACTTGTAAAAAACAAATTATCTGATGGTAGCCAACTAACAACTATTTTGTATGCTGTCTCGGGTTTTTATTAGCAATAATCCCACTTCTTTTTTCGTCGTACAAATATAAAGTGAAAAGTAAATACCA
This sequence comes from Flavobacteriaceae bacterium, assembly GCA_015488935.1. Lineage (GTDB taxonomy): Bacteria > Bacteroidota > Bacteroidia > Flavobacteriales > Flavobacteriaceae > S010-17. The sequence continues at coordinate 6,572 of WFMU01000017.1, forward strand.
AAAAAGGGGAAAAATCCCCTTTTTTTTACAATTTTGAAAAAAAATGACAGACCGAAAAGTAACTATTTAATTTTCAGCAAATTATTTTTTAAATTAAATTATTTTTTAGAAATCACCAATTGTTGGTCCTTGTTCAGCATCACAAATTACCGAACCAATTGGATAACAGGCACCATGATAGCAGCATTTTCCACGTCCACAATGTCCTCGTGCATCACAAGCTCTTCTACCTCCATTAATAC
>WFMU01000018.1 GCA_015488935.1 Flavobacteriaceae bacterium
TCATTTAAAAGTCCCTCCAAAAGTTTAAAAACAACCATAAAAAAACCATTCGTTTTAAGGAATGGTTTTTTATGTTTATTTCGATAAGAAAAATATCGAACTATTTATTTTTCGCAAAGAATACAAATACAATTTGTAAAATTTTTAACTTCTCTGACTATTTTATAAGTGTATCACTTCATCATAAGCTGCAGCAACGGCTTCCATTACAGCTTCACTCATGGTTGGATGTGGATGAATTGCTTTTAACACTTCATGTCCTGTAGTTTCTAGTTTTCGTCCTAGTACAGCTTCGGCAATCATGTCTGTAACTCCTGCTCCTATCATGTGACAACCAAGCCATTCTCCATATTTAGCATCGAATATTACTTTTACAAATCCATCTTTTGTTCCTGCGGCACTTGCTTTTCCTGATGCAGAAAAAGGAAATTTTCCTACTTTTATATCTAAACCTTGTTCTTTACACGCTTGTTCTGTTAATCCAACACTTGCTATTTCTGGTGTTGCATAAGTACATCCTGGAATGTTTCCATAGTCCACTGCTTCTACATGTAATCCTGCTATTTTTTCTACACAAGTTATTCCTTCGGCAGAAGCTACATGTGCTAATGCTGGTCCTGGAACTACATCGCCTATGGCATAATATCCTGGCAAATTGGTTTGGTAATAGTTATTTACTAAAATTTTGTCTTTATCTACTACAATTCCTACTTCTTCTAATCCAATATTCTCGATATTTGATTTTATTCCTACGGCAGATAGTAAAATATCTGCTTCTAAAGTTTCTTCTCCTTTTTTAGTTTTTACGGTTGCTTTTACACCGTTTCCAGAAATATCTACGGCAGTTACGCTAGAGTTGGTCATTACTTTAATACCTTGTTTTTTTAGAGAACGTTCAAATTGTTTAGATACTTCATCGTCTTCTAACGGTACTATTTTTGGTAAATATTCAATAATGGTTACTTCGGTTCCCATAGTGTTATAGAAGTATGCAAACTCAACACCTATAGCACCTGAGCCAACAATAATCATTTTTTTCGGTTGTTCTGGTAAGGTTAGTGCTTCTCTATATCCAATTACTTTTTTTCCATCTATTGGCATAAATGGTAGTTCTCTAGAACGTGCTCCTGTTGCAATAATGATATGGTCTGCGCTATATTCTGTAACTTTTCCATCAGCATCGGTAACGGCAACTTTTTTTCCTTGTTTTATTTTTCCAAATCCATTGATAACGTTAATTTTATTTTTTTTCATCAAAAATTGTACACCTTTACTCATTCCGTCTGCAACATTTCTACTTCGTTGTACTACAGCAGTAAAATCTTTATCAATTGCTTCGGCTTTTAATCCATAAGCATCTACATGTTTTAAGTAATCGTAAACTTGTGCAGATTTTAATAGTGCTTTTGTAGGAATACATCCCCAATTTAAGCAAATTCCACCTAGATTTTCTTTTTCTACTATGGCAACTTTAAAGCCTAATTGTGATGCTCTAATTGCGGTTACATATCCTCCAGGGCCCGATCCTATTATTATTATATCGTATTTCATTTGTGTCTATTTATTATTTGTAGTATTCTGTGCAAAGGTCGCAAAGTTTTTGTATTTCTGTTATGTTTTTATTGATTTTTTCTTCGATTATTATATTAAACAACTCGCTTTATTTTAAAAATTTTATCTTAGAGATTATTGCAATAGATTCACATAGGCGTTCATCTAGCAATTTATTTCCGTAAATTTTTGTAGTCATTTCGTAATAATCTGTAGCACTATTTTGCACAAATAGTTGAAAAAAATAGTAATCTAAGTTTTTCTTTTTTCCTTTAGAGACAAACCATAAACTGGGTTTTCCTTTAAAAGTATCGAATTTATATTTTAGGTTTTGGAGTTTTTCAATATTTAAATTTTGGATGATTTTATTTTTAAATATCGTATCTAAAACCAATTCTCCACTATTAAGTGCAATATCTAAAATATAGGTTTCGGTTAGTTGTTTTGTTGTGTCTGCTGTATAAACTTGCGTCTGAACATTATCGTAATAAAGATTTGTTTTCCATTTGCTTGGTGTTACAATACTAAACTGTTTTTTAAAATCAACTACTTCTTTTGTTTTTGAAAAAGAGACTGTTTTACAAACAAAATCTTTTTGAAGGTTACTTTGTTTTTTACAGCTTACAAAAAAAATAATAGAAACTAATACGTATAAATATTTCATTGGGTTTGTTATAATAA
>WFMU01000019.1 GCA_015488935.1 Flavobacteriaceae bacterium
AAGCTCTTCAGCAATTTTTACAATTAATATTGCAAATTCATAACTTTTATTTTTTAAAATATTCTTTCTCATTTAATTACATTTTAAATTCATTATTCATTTATCATTTTTCACTTTTCATTTCTTTTTGCCAACTATACAAAACAGGCACCACAAACAGGGTTATCAGTGCTACGAGCATTCCGCCAAAACTTGGGATTGCCATTGGAATCATAATATCGCTACCACGACCTGTACTTGTTAAAACAGGTAATAAAGCCAAAATGGTTGTTGCGGTTGTCATTAGGCATGGTCTAATTCGTTTTTGACCAGCTTCGATAACTGCTTTACGAATTTCTTGCTTTGTTTTTGGCGTGTTCTTTTCAAATATTTGCGTTAAATAAGTTGCCATAACCACACCATCGTCTGTAGCAATACCAAATAGAGCGATAAATCCAACCCAAACGGCAACACTTAAATTGATGGTTTTTATTTGAAATACCTCTCTGAGATTTAAACCAAACAAATCGATATTTAAAAACCAGTCTGTACTGTACAAACCAATCATAATAAAACCTCCAGCAAAGGCTACGGCAATTCCTGTAAAAACCATTAGAGAAGTTGCAATGGATTTAAATTGAAAATACAGGATTAGGAAAATAATCAGTAAAGCTAATGGTACTACAACTGCCAAGGTTTTTTCGGCTCTTATTTGATTTTCGTAAGTTCCTGTAAATTGGTAATTTATTCCTTTTGGAATAATTAACTCGCCTCTATCTATGGTACCTTGAATTGCTTTTTGTGCTCTTTCAACTACGTTAACTTCAGCCTCTCCATCCAATTTATCGAATAATACGTAGCCAATTAAAAAAGTATCTTCACTTTTTATCATTTGTGGTCCTTGTTCGTATCTTATTGTTACTAATTCTTTTAGTAAAATTGGATTTCCATTTTTTATTGGTACATATATTTTTTCTAAATCTGTTGGACTGCTACGTAGTTCTCTTGGATATCGCACACGAACGCCATAACGCTCTCTACCTTCTACGGTTTGTGTGAGTAATTTTCCACCAACAGAAACTTCTAAAATGGATTGTACATCTTCGATAGTTAAACCGTAACGCGCTATTTTATCTCTATTTATATCAATTAATAAATATGGTTTACCAACAATTCTATCTGCAAAAACAGCTTCTTTTTTAATACCTTTTACTTGTTTTAATATTTTTTCGAGTTTTAAACCAAAAGCTTCAATTTCTTTTAAATTTTGTCCTTTTACTTTAATTCCCATTGGTGCGCGCATTCCTGTTTGAAGCATGACCAATCGTGTTTCTATTGGTTGCAATTTTGGTGCTGATGTAACGCCTGGCAATTTGGTAACACGCACAATTTCTTTCCAAATATCATCGGTATTTTTAATTTTTTTACGCCAATTTCTGTAATATGCTCCATTTTCATCTAAGACCAAATCTTTGGTGTCTATTTTAGTTCCTGCTGGAATATAATCTTCCCTTTTTACAGACTGTTCATGGTCTTGCCTCTTGTCTCTTGCGTCTTGCCTCTTGTCTCTTGCGTCTTGCCTCTTCAAGAACAGTCCATCTTTATTTACTTTAAATTTTAAACGTTTTCCGTTTTCATCTATTTTATATTCTGGTTTGTAGATAATCACATTTTCGTACATCGATAATGGAGCAGGATCTAGTGCACTTTCTACACGACCAGATTTTCCAACTACTGTTTTAATTTCTGGAATTGTAGCAACTGCAATATCTAATTGTTGTAAGATACGTTTATTTTCTGCCACACCAGCATGTGGTAACGATGTTGGCATCAATAAGAAAGAACCTTCGTTTAAGGAAGGCATAAATTCTTTACCTGTTTTACTCCATATATTAAATCCAAATACAATAATTAATACTGGAATACTTAAAAATAATAATTTGTTGTTGAGTGCCCAAGTAAGTATTCTTACATAATATTTTTGGAATAGTGCAAATAGTCCTAATAAACCAAAGGCAATAATTCCAACAAATAATAAATTAGATAGTATAGAATAATCTACACCCAAAGGTCGCCAATATACACTTAAAAGAGCTACGATTGTAATTGCTGAAATAAGTACGTTTGCACTATTTGCATTTTTGCTTGATAAAATATTTTTTGATTTTAAGAAACTAGAGATTGCAAAAGCAACGAGAATTAATCCAATATAATAACCGCTAATTGTTGCGTAAATTCCTACAATAATCAATGCTATATTTAAAACAAAACCTAACTTTTCCCGAAGTTTCGGGATTGGCGATTTCCAACCAAAAATCCATGCAGCAAATGGTGGAATTAAAAATAATGCAACAATAACGGATGCTGTTAATGCCATTGTTTTTGTGGCTGCTAATGGTCTAAATAGTTTTCCTTCGGAGCCAATCATGGTAAATACTGGTACAAAACTTACAATAGTTGTTGCTACTGCTGTTAAGATTGCTCCTGATACTTCTTTGGTTGCTTTGTAAACAATTTTATTAATGTTGGATGTTGGATGCTGGATGTTGAATTCACTTCCATCTTCCATCTCTTGTCTTTCCTCTTTGTTCTTTTCTCTTTGCTCTATTTTCTCTTCATCAATATGTCTAATAATATTTTCGGTTAGAATAACGCCGACATCTACCATAGTTCCAATAGCAATGGCGATTCCCGATAAGGCAACGATATTTGCATCTACACCAAAGAATTTCATTCCAATAAAAACCATTAATACAGCGACTGGCAGTAAACTCGAAATTAAAACGGATACTCGTAAATTAAAAACCATCATTATGATAACTAATATGGTAATTAGTATTTCTAATGTTAGTGCTTCGTTTAGGGTTGCTAATGTTTCGTGGATTAATTTACTTCGGTCATAAAATGGTACGATAGTTAATTGTGATGTTCTTCCATCTTTTAATACTTTGGATGGTAATCCTGCACTAATTTCTTTTATTTTAGTTTTTAAATTGGTAATTACTTCCATCGGATTTGCACCATATCGAGCAACGGCAACGCCTCCAACAACTTCTGCGCCTTCTTTATCTAACATGCCTCTACGTTGTGCTGGTCCTAGACTTACTTTGGCTACATCTTTTACTAAAATTGGTGTTAGATTGGTTTCGCTTACAACTGCATTTTCTAAATCTGCTACGGATTTTATATATCCTAATCCACGAACTAAGTATTCTGCTTGATTTATCTCGATGGTTTTTGCGCCAATATCTTTGTTGGATTTTCGAACTGCATTGACTACTTGTTGTAATGAAATTTTATATTCTTTTAAGATATCTGGATTAATATCTACTTGGTATTCTTGTACAAAACCACCAATACTTGCTACTTCCGATACACCACTTGCCGATGATAATGCATACTTTACGTAGTAATCTTGAATACTTCGCAGCTCATGTAAATCCCAACCGCCGGTTACATTACCATCTTTATCTCTACCTTCTAAAGTGTACCAAAATATTTGCCCTAAACCTGTGGCATCTGGTCCTAAACTTGGTTGTACGCCATTTGGTAAAAGTCCTTTTGGAAGTGAATTTAATTTTTCTAGAATACGACTTCTACTCCAATAAAATTCTACATCTTCTTCTAAGATAATATAGATGGATGAAAATCCAAATGCAGAGGAACTACGAATGGTTTTTACACCCGGAATTCCGAGTAAAGATGTGGTTAACGGATAGGTAATTTGGTCTTCGATATCTTGTGGTGAACGACCTGCCCATTTGGTAAATACGATTTGTTGGTTTTCGCCAATATCTGGTATGGCATCTACTGCTACAGGGTTTCTAGGAAAGTTTCCTAAATCCCAATTAAATGGTGCATTAACAATTCCCCAGCCTACAAATAAGAAGAGTAATAAAACGGCTACGAGTTTATTTTCTATTAAGAATTTGATGCTTTTATTTAGCATTGTATTTGATTTTAATAATTATTGAAAGATTACGCAAGTTGCGCAAAAGAAATAATACGAGAGAAATGCAAATTATAGAGTGTGTTTTTATTATATATTTTGTTTTCTAGCTGGTTACTATAAAATAGTATTACAAGCAGAAACCGTTATAAAAACGCCACATTACTTATTTTAGAATAAGTTTATTTGCATAAAATAAATGTAAATCAAATACGAAATACTTGAAAAAGTGTTTGTATGTTTTTATAAACCAGAGGTGGCTTATACATTATAATTGAAGAAACAGTAGTTGTTTCTTGAAATTTTGCGATAAAGGTATAAACATAAGCAGTTAAAAATTCCATTTGTGGAATATTTAAGTGGAATTGCTGTGCTTGTTGGTTATTATCGTTTCCTTGTATTAATTCGGAAACATCTTTACAGCAAGATTCTTTTTTTATGGATGTTTGCTTTTTTGAATTTTCATTTTTACAAACTAACATATCCATACCACAATTATCTGCGTTTACAAATAGCGATACACTCGAAACTTTGCCACCACAAATATGTTTGTTTACTGTAAAAGAAAACGAACTTAGCAACACTATAAGTGCTAGTGAAAAGGATGATATTTTATAAAAAAACTGCTTCATTTGAAACAAAGGTATAGAATTTTTATTTTAAAGACGTTAAAAAATACTTAAAATATTTGATATTGTTTGGGTTTCGCTTAGAATGAATCTTTGAATACTTACATAGTGATGTTATAATTTAAAGTCATTGTATCACTTACCTATAAAAAAATGATATCTTTGAAAAAAAAGAAAATTATGAGTATAGCAAAGGCGTATAATTCTTGGGCAAACCAATACGATACTAATAAAAATAAAACTCGCGATTTAGATAAGATAGCAACTATAACCACGTTGTCTGCTTATCATTTTAATCGTGTATTATACCAGTTGCAAAGCAAAACACGCTATATAAATCCGTTCTATTTCCCTTTTTCTTTGTTATAAATTATTCCCATAAACATAGCTA
>WFMU01000020.1 GCA_015488935.1 Flavobacteriaceae bacterium
CTATAAAATGACTGATAAAAAAGATTTAAAAATAGCTTTAGTCGGAAATCCTAATACAGGAAAAACATCCCTTTTTAATCAGTTAACAGGTTTAAATCAGCATGTTGGAAATTATCCTGGTGTTACTGTTGATAAAAAACAAGGTGCTTGCAAATTATCTAATAATCGCAATGCAACTATAATAGATTTACCTGGAACTTATAGTATTAATCCAAATACTATAGACGAAAGTATCGTATTAACTACACTAATTGACAAAGACAAACCGGATTATCCTGATGTTGTTGTGGTCGTTGCCGAAGTAGATAATCTTAAAAGAAACCTTTTTCTGTTTTCACAAATAAGGGATTTAGAAATTCCTACGATTTTGGCAATCAATATGTCAGATCAAATGAAACGTAAAGGTATTACGATTGATATTGACCTACTCGCAAAAGAATTAGATACTGATGTTGTTTTAATCAGTGCTAGAAAAAATATTGGTGTTGATAAACTGAAACAAGTTCTCGCAGAGAAAAAAAATACTACAACAAAAAATAGTTTTGAAAAACGAATGGATTTTGGTTTTTTTAAACGAATTGCACAAGAATTACCACATATTCCATTATACAAAGCATGGTTATTGATTACACAATGCAACGATTTATCTGCTTACACAAAAAAAGAACAAGAAACAATTGAACTTTTTAGAGAAGATGAAGATAAATTAGCCAAATTTCAACATAAAGAAACGGTTTTAAGATATGTAGAAATTAACGATATTCTTAAAAAAACCTACAATGTAAATCTTAAAAATGCTACGACTTTAAGAGCAAATTTAGATAAGATTTTTACGCATAAAATATTTGGATACGTCATTTTTGCCTTGATTTTAATGCTCATTTTTCAAGGAATTTTCAATTTTGCTTCCGTACCAATGGATTATATTGATACTGCTTTTGCCGATTTAAGTAATTGGACAAAAGCACAATTACCTGCAGGTATGTTTACCAGTTTACTTACCGAAGGAATTATACCAGGAATTGGTGGCATCTTAATTTTTGTACCGCAAATTATTATTTTATTTTTATTTGTAGCCATTCTTGAAGAAACAGGCTATATGAGTAGAGTGGTTTTTTTAATGGATAAAATTATGCGTAATTTTGGTATGAGCGGTAAAAGTGTTGTTCCGTTAATTTCTGGAACTGCTTGTGCCATACCAGCCATTATGGCTTCGAGAAATATTAGCGGATTTAAAGAGCGTTTAATTACCATTTTGGTTACGCCTTTTATTACCTGCTCTGCAAGAATTCCTGTTTATGCTATTATTATTTCTTTGGTAATTCCAGAAAAAACCTATTACGGATTTAACCTTCAAGGCTTGGTTTTAATGCTTTTATACCTTATCGGATTTGGAGCAGCTATTACATCAGCTTATTTACTAAACAAAATATTAAAAGTAAAAGGTAAAAGTTATTTTGTTATCGAAATGCCAAACTACAAGTTACCATCCTTAAAAAATTTAGGAATAACCATTTTTGAAAAAACAAAAGCCTTTGTTTTTGGTGCAGGTAAAATCATTTTAGCTATTTCTATTGTTTTATGGTTCTTAGCTTCTAATGGACCAAGTAATTCCTTTGGAAATGCCGAAGAAATTGTTTTAAAAGAAGTGAAATTAGATCACAGAAAAACAAGTCCCAAACAAATACAAAACAATATTGCTTCCTATAAATTAGAACATTCTTACATTGGTATTTTAGGAAAAACTATTGAACCAGCCATTAAACCATTAGGTTATGATTGGAAAATTGGCGTTGCGCTAATTAGCTCATTTGCTGCTCGTGAAGTATTTGTTGGTACGCTAGCAACCATTTATAGTGTAGAAAATAACGATGATACTACAGGAATTAAAAAACGAATGCAAGCTGAAATCAATCCAGAAACCAAAAAACCAAGATTTGACTTACCTACAGGTTTATCACTACTTGTTTTTTATGTTTTTGCTATGCAATGTATGGGAACACTAGCCATTGTAAAACGCGAAACCAAAACTTGGAAATGGCCTTTATACCAATTATTTGGGATGACAAGTTTGGCTTATCTATTAGCTTGGATTACATTTAAAATGTTAAGTTAATCTTAAATAACTTTCTTTTAATAATCCATGTAACAAAAGTTTCATACATTCGTTTTGCTAAAAAACACCATTTTATGAAACAAGTTACTTTAATTCCAATTTTATTACTTATTACTTTTTCATCTTTTGCACAAATTCATGGAAAAATTCTAGATGTTGATAAAAACCCTATCGCTTATGCTAATATCCAAATTAAAACCAAAGGAACAATTAGCAATGAAGAAGGTGATTTTGAAATAAAAACTTCAAATTTTAATCCAACTGATTCTGTACATATCTCTTTTTTAGGTTATAAAACCTTGAAAATGATAGTTAAAGATTTTGTTTCAAAAAATTACGTATTAGAAGAAAGTATTAATGATTTATCTGAAGTTGAAGTTTCTAAAAAAAACTACACTTTAGATGAAATATTAACTAAAGTAAAAGAACGAATTGACTCTAATTACGTTACTTCAAACTATAAATTACGTGTTTTTAATAGATCTACCTATTATAATA
>WFMU01000021.1 GCA_015488935.1 Flavobacteriaceae bacterium
CTTTATGACTTTTTTTTGTTTCCATAATAAAGTCTTTGGTACTATAAAGGTACGAATATACGGAGGCGATGTCAAGTCTTTTAGCAAATATTTTGACCAAAAAAAACTCATCCTATGAGATGAGTTTTTTTGGTAAAATATATTTAAGTTAAACTTGTTGTTATTCTTCTACATTAAATAATATAGGTAGATTATAACGTACATTTACTGGTTTATTACGTTGTCTTCCTGGTTTCATTTTTGGCAATAATTTTATAATACGAATTGCTTCTTTTTGTAACCTTGGATGTGGAGCTCTTGCTCTAATATCGGTAATATTTCCATTCTTATCAATTTTAAATTGTACAGAAATTCTTTTTTTACCAGGAGTTAAACTTAAGTCTTGTGCTAAATCTACATTAAATTTACGGTTAACATGTTTGGTTATTTTTTCTTGCATACACTTTTTAAGTTGTGTATTATTTCCTTTACATCCAGGGTAAACAGGTACATTTTCAATTACAGAAAACGGCACATCTTCTACAACTTCTTCTTCTTCTTCAACCTCTTCAATTTCATCTTCTTTCACTTCCACATCTACTTCTTCAGTTTCATCAGTTTCTGTAGATTCTAATACTGTTTCTTCAATTTCTTTTTCATCTTCTACTACTTCTATAACCTCTGGTGCTGGTGGTGGAGGTGGTGGAGGTGGTTTTACTTCTTCTATTTTTTGTTGTGTAATTGGTATTTCTTCTTCCAATTCATCCGTTGCAGCTACATCTCCAAGTTTTTCAACTTTATACACAGTTGTCCATTCAATTCCTTGATAAGCAACAAATAAAGAAAATGCTAAACCAAGCAACATCAATATCTTAGTGTAGTTTTCTAGATTAGCTTTGGGGCTTTTTTTAATTTCCATATTAATATTGGTTTTAAATCGTTTGCTAATGTAATAAATTAATTAGTATTTATCAAAATATTTTAGATAGTACTTATAAAAAATACCAAATAGTAGAAGCGCAAATAGTATGCCAATACTATTTGCAAGAACATCATAAATATCTTTTTGTCTGTTTTTTGTTAACCATCCTTGTAAAAATTCCATTGTAACGCCATACAAAAATAAGACAATACCAATCCAATTTTTTTTCTTATTATTGCGTAGTGCAAACAGCCAACTGAGGGTTAAACTAAAGTAAGCTGTGGCGTGTAAAATTTTATCTAAAAATGAAATATGTATTGGTGTTTTTAGATGTATTGGATTAGATAAGCTTAAATAGGCAATAATTATGGTAATACCAATGGCAATGGTATAACTATTATGCTCCAACAAGCTCTTTATACGCTTTTGCATCTAATAGATTATCGATTTGTGTACTTTCCGAAATTTTAACTTTAATCATCCAGCCATCTCCATAAGGGTCAGAATTTACAATTTCTGGGTTGTCTTCTAAGCCTTCATTAAATTCAATAATTTCACCAGCAACAGGCATAAATAAATCGGAAACAGTTTTAACAGCTTCTACACTTCCAAAGATTTCTTCACGCTCTAAATTTTCATCTAAAGTATCTACATCTACATAAACAATATCGCCTAATTCTTTTTGTGCAAAATCGGTAATGCCAATGGTAGCAATATCGCCATCAATTTTAATCCACTCGTGGTCTTTTGTATAGTTTAATTCTTCTGGAATGTTCATTTTATTCTTATTTTTAAATTATTTTTTAGTTACCTAAATTGTATCTTATACTAATTCCCGAATTAATAGAGGTTCTTGGAAAAGTAGTTGATATTGCAAATTTAGAGGAATTTTGGTCATAAAAGAAAGATGCCATTAAATTTTTATTCAAATTATAGTCTGCTGTAAATTTAATAGTCAAAATTCGTTGTCCACCAGTGATTTGGTCTGTTAATGTTTCAAAAGATCTAATGTGTGTAATATTATCTCTAATTCCAAAATCGGCTTTAAAATTAACATCGCCTTTAAAAATTCTTTTATTTTCGCCTAATTTAATGCGCCATTTTACATCTTTAATTTTATATCCAAGACCAACAATATATTCTTTACCATTAATTTCTGTTATGGAGCTATTTGCAAAATTTAAGTTGTAAGATCTATCTGTTCTAATTTCTCCTCTAAAAGAGAAAGAGTTTTTCATTTTTACATCTAGTTTAATAAGAGGGGAGAACGCTTCTATTAAATTAACACCAGAATAAAGAGTTTTGTTAATATAATTACCTGCAATATCTGTTTGAGTTGGATTATTTGCATCGTATTGTAAATTACTATTAAAGCCAAGAATAGAATAAGCAGATTGGTATTTATGTTCTAAAGTTACCGTTCTAAATCGTTTTTTAAACCATTTTATTTTAGAGAGTCCTTTATAAGAAATACGCCAGTTTGGTAGTGGAATATTTCTAAAAACACCACGTTTTCCTAATTTTGTATTTTGGGCATTTCTTCCAGAATACGCAGCTAAAAATGCAGGTAATAATACATCTTGATTGGTAACCCCAAATCCATTAGTATTTGTTTGTCCAGCAGCAGTTGCTAATCGATTGGCAATTACATTTCGGTTTGTTAAAAAGTTTTCAAATAATTGATTACTATTTGTAAATGATGTTCCTAACATAAAGTTACTGATAGCAAAATTACCAATTTCTGTAACTGGTGAATTGTTAAATACTGGATTAAAAACACCATCATTTTCATCAATAATATCAATTTGTTGCGAAAAATCTTTGGTAAATGTTCGGTTTGCTGTAACGTCAATATTTAAGTTTTTGAACGGTTTTACATCAAAATTTAATTCTAGTTTATTAAAATGTTTTTTACTGTATGTTTTGTTGTAATATGGGTCTGTACTTGTTCTAGAAACTAACCAGCCACTATTTAATGCTCTGTCTAGAATATCTGTTTGCTGTCCGAATACAAAACCGAGTGTTGGCGAAATTCCTCCAGAAAAAGCATCTCTACCAATAAAGTCAACATCATAAAAATAACCAGGAATGAGTGTACCATTATTTTCGGTATAAGATACGCGAACTTTTTTAACAGAAGTTAATAAATCTACAACACCTAAGACCAATTTTTTTCCAACAGGTAATTTTTTACGATTTACTTTACCTATATATCTAGATTTTCTACTTCGATTAATTTTACTTTTAGAAGTGCTTTCTTTTGTTTTAGCCAAAGCTTTTTTCCCTTTATCTTTGGCATTTTTTAGACCAGATTTTCCTTTGTTTTCTGCTTTTTTCTTTTCTTTTAATGCTCTTCGCTCTTTTCTAGAAAGCTTTTTCTTTTTAATTTTTTTCCTTTTTTTTGCAAAAATCTTGTCAACACCAATTTTTTTATAAAATTTATTCATGTTTAAATCTGCATTTAAAGCATGTGTATTTGCATTTTGAATGGTATTTCCAACCAAATCTTTTTGTTGTAATGGCACACCTTGCCAATCAAAATCAGCAGTATAGCTATAAGTACTTGTAACAAAATCAAAAATTGGTATTTTATTAATTGGTATTTTATAGGTAGCATCTAATTTTTGATGGTAGTGGTCTGGTCTTCCAATAGTAAAGAATTTGTCAAAAATTTGACCATTAATAATATCGTTATTAGCATCTTTTTCAAACGTATCGTTTATAAACGAGTTTGCTGCCCTAAAGTTAAATTGTAGTGCTTTGGTTAGGTCATACGCGATGCTATAATCCCAATCGAAAGCATAATTTCTTCGTTCTAGTGTTGGTAGTGGAGGTAAGGTTGTACCAACTACAAGAGGTCTTTGTAATTGCTCATTGTATGCTCTAATAATATTTGAATTTACTGAGAATGTTGATGGTAATAAGTTAAAATTGAAATCTTTAATAAGTCTTAAATATTTATTTTTGAATAATTTAGATTTTTTAAAAGGTTCAATACTTTTTGGTTTAAAGCTATAGTTGTAACTAGCAGAAGCTCTTACGTTTTTATCGTTAAATTTTTCTACATTATAATCTTTGTGAAACATATCGCTATATGCAAAGGAAACGGATAAATTTTCGATGTCATACATGCGTTTTTTACGTTTCTGATTGGTACGTTCTTTACGAACATTTATCAAGCTAATACTTCTCCTTTTTGTATAATCGGTTGCATTATCTCTGTTTGGGCTATCGGCATCTGTGGTTTGGCTAAATAACACATCTTGGTATTGCGGATCGTATTTAGGATTTTTAATTTCTTCCGAAATACTGATGTTTAGTGGAAGTTTAAGTCCTACTTTTTTTGGTAATAATTGTCCTAAATTAATATTAGAAACTACATCGTAGTGCATTGCATCGTTTTGACTTCTTTCGTTAACTCTTTGGTCTAAAGAGCCAAATCCTTTTGTAGAAATTCCTCCAGATGCAGCAAAATCTGCAAAATCTGCAAGATTTAAATTAGCATTTGCAACTGCCGCCCAACCACCTTTATTATCAAAATCTACAACTCGTAATTCGTTAAACCACAATTCTACACTTTGGTCATTTGTACTAATATTTTTAACACCCAACATCATGGTTTTTACTTTACCGAGTGTTGGATTTCCTTTTACAAAGAGTTTAAATCCATGAATGGCAGGATTGTCAATTGGATAAAGTACATTAGCTGGTGCACCATTTCTAAAACGCTCTAATCGCAATTTTCCAAAACTTTCTAAACTTGCTTCGATATTATTTTTCCATATTTGCTCTGCTGTTAATGCGCCAATTTCGGTAATATTTAATGGAACTTCAATTTGATAGTAGTTATCTACAATATCACTTCCTAATCGAACAATTGCAGCGATATCACCATCATTTGGTGTATTACCAGCAATTCGTTCTGCATGTACAAAAAGTTTTAATTTTTTAAACATACGCATATCAAAAGTAGTATTTTTATATACTGCTCTGGTTTCTCCAGGTTTAAGCCCTTTTACTTTTAGTGAAATGGATTGTTCGTTTTGTCTTTGTACCGATGTATTACCTCGTAAACGTTCTTGCGTAACTCCAGGAGGCATTACATAAGGAATATCTCCAGATACAACAGCACTATTTTCAAATAAATTTACAACACCGACTTCAAAATTTCTATTTTCATCTGGAGTTAAATCTACATTTGGTGGTATTGGCTCTTTTAATTTTTTGGTATATCTTCTCCAGTTACCTCTTACCAACTCTAATTTTCCAAAACGCAATACTACAGGAAGTTTAAATTTGGTTAAAAATATTCGCATAAAACGAATGGAGTTAAAACTTGAAATACCGCCAATTGCTACAGCATTAGATTGGATAGGAATACGATATTGGTACCAAGTAGATGTTTGTGAACTTCCATTTGCTAAGGTTACAGTGGTAGTTTTAGAATCTACAATATTATTTGTACCAACAATAAAAGCATTCGGATTTATAGGTATTTTATATTGAAAATATCCTTCGGCAGTACTCATTGTTTGGTCTCTATTTAAATCTTCTACATCTGGTATTTGTGTGGCTGCGGTAGGATAAGATTCGGTAGAATTATTTAATGTTGGTGAGTTGCCTTGTGTTTTATTAAAGTTTTTATAACGTGTAAGTATGGATGCATTGATATTATCTAGATGTGTACTTCTAAAATATTCATAGTTATCATTGGCAGGATCGTCTAAACCTGCAAAATTAGGAAATCGTGTTTTTTCTGCTGCATCGTTAATACCATCAAAACCTAAATCTTGGTTAGGTCTTTCGTTATCGTTATCTGTAAATGCATTTATTAATGCTTGTGTTGTTGGTATAGATGAATAATCTGTAACATCAATTCCAGTTGTTTGATTTCCATCGGCAGGTAAACCATTTTCAAACATTTTTCTACGGTCACGTAAAATATCTTCCGATATATTTCCTAAGTTAAAATACAATTCTCCACCAAAATCATTTGGGTTTATTGTACTTGGAGCACCTTCTTCTGGAGTTATCGAATAATTTTCGTAGGGATTCATTAGCCAAAATTGGATGTACTCTACATTTGCTTGTTGAAAATCGGTTGTGGTCAAGGATCGCATAATACCGCCCCAATTATCTTCTGGTTGCTGAACGGCATTGGTATTAAAATTATAAGCACCTCGTTCGTTTGGATAATAGGCTAAATCTAGGGTTTGGATGATATTAGATTGTGTAATATCAATATCTTCATTCGGAAATAATTCGTCGTAGGTAACACGTCTAGTTTCTGCTCTAGAAAGTTCATCATCATTTACACTATCTGGTCGTAAACTAGTACCATAAAACAATCTATCAATACTATACCAATTTAATCTAGCACGTTTGTTTCCGTATTTAAGTTCATCTGAAGGCTCATTAATATCAATAAAATCTAAACTTGCATCGATTTGATTTTCTGGCATACTTGCCATTTTCCACGAGCCTGGTGTATCTATGTTTAATGGAATTTGTGTGCTTTCAAAATCGTCTAAATACGATGCTGCTTCTCCGTTGAGTTCGATTCCTTTTGGCGAGTTTGGTAATAAATAGGCTGCTTCTGCTCTAATAGAAAAATTAGAAACGGCATCTGTATCTATGTTTGGTAAATAATTTGTCCATTTGGTTATTTTTGGAACTTCGGTTGTATAGGTTAAATTTAGTCCAACAATAGAATTGTTTACAGGTTCTGAGCCAAATTGTGCTTTTTGTGTAAATGGTTTTTCGTTTAATTTTAAGAACGTTCCTCCAATGGCAAATTTATCGGAAAATTTATGTTGTACATCTATTCCGTAAAAGGTTCTGTTTTGTGTAGAAAAAGCATTGTTACTTTCTACAGATACTTGAATTGGAGCATTAGATGATATTAATGATGGATTTATAATTTGTACATTTCCAATTTGGTAATCGACTACATAATCAACACCTTCTACCAAATTTCTACCACCTGTTGTAACTCTTACAGAGCCTCTAGGCACATTAAATGCGCCAAGTGGAATTCCGTTTTGTCCTTCTGATTTATAATATCCTTTGATAACATACTTATCTTTAGATTGGAAATTGTTTTGTGCATCGGATTGTGTTCTATCGTAAAGTTCATTAAATACATAAGCATCATCTGCATTATCTAATTGTGCATCTATATAGTCTCCAAAAGGTTCTACTTCTGGAAAAAATACCAATCCTTTTTGCGAATTTACGGTAACACCTTCAATATAATCAAAGAAACCATCGCCGCCAACTTCTGGATTATTTGAAGAATCTAACCTATCTATGCTTAATAAGTTTAGTAGAGGTTTGTTCGAAATACCTGCTGTTGTTGCATTTTGTAATGTGTTTAATGGTACACCAGTACTATTATCTTGGTACAAAACTTCCAATCGAAATCCATCTGGATTCATTTGATACGATCGTAAATCATATACATTTTTCATCATTAAATCCCAAGAATGAGATGTGGTACTAATAATTTCTGGTCGTAATAATTTTAATACTAAATTGGCTGGTGCAGAAATACCACTGTCGGATAGTTCACCAACTTTAAATACTTGTCCATTTTTAGTATATTCGTAGGCTACGGCAAGAACTTCGCTTTCTGCTAAGGCTCTATTTAGCGAAATATATCCGAGTTGTGGTTGTAAAGTAAAGTCTGTACCTAATACTAATTTACGTGCATTTTCGAGAACAGAATAGTCAGAACCTTGATTAAAATTTGGTCCAATGCTATTAAAAGCAGTACTTACAGAGCCAATATTACGAATAGGACCATTTAGTGTTAACAAGGTATTTAAGTTATTGGATTCGTTAGAAGGTCCTTGCCCTGTAAAACCAGTAATACTAGGGTTTGTAACGTAGTTAAAATCTCCTTCAGCCAAATCGGCAATGGCAACAATATTACGTACATTTTCGGTTTGGGTATTTCTGTTAGTAATCCAAACTTCTACTCTAGTAATATTAACGGAGCTGTTTATTAACGGAAAATTTTCTAAGGCATTGTTATAGTCATTTCTAAATCGTTGAGCTAAAAAGAAGTGACGGTCTTTATCGTAGTCACTAGCTTTTAATTCAAATTCGTGTACTGTTGCGCCACCTTGTGCTGCTACACTTCTGGTTTGTGATTGTTGTTTTGCTGTAACTGCTGTTATTTCTGTTGCTCCAAATTGTAGTTTGGTTTTAAAACCGAATAAATTTTGCGCACCTTTTATCAAGGAGCTTTGTAGAGGCATACTTACATTACCAGCTTCAATTTTTTGTACAATATCATCTTCGGTAGGTGTGTATTCTAGCTTTATTAAATTCTGAAAATCGAAGGTAGATTGTGTATCGTAATTTATGTTTACACCAAGTCGTGTTCCTACTTTTGCATTGATACTTGCACTTATTTGCTGGTCAAAATCAAAAGAGGTACTTTTTCTTTGTCTTTCGGATAATCTTGGATTTTCTGTTTTTTGGTATAGAACGCCAAATTTAATTAATATATTTCCTTGTGCGTTTACTTCTATTTCATTAGAGCCAAAAATAGATTCAAAAAATTTAGAATTGATGTAATATTTTGGTAATAAATCTTTTTTTGCTTCTTCGCTTCCTTTTTTCTTACCGTCTATTGCACTAGATTTAGATTTGTAGTATGCGATCATATCGCGTTTTAAACGATATTTTTTATACTCTTCGGCGGTCATATAAATTGGACGTTTTACATAATAGTCGCCAATTTTTTCTAAGAAAATATATTTTCCAGTTTCGGCATCGTAAATTACTTCGGAGCTACTTCCATTTAAAAACAGACCACCATTTTGATTTGCTTTAAATTTATAAGGCAATTTAATGGTGTCTTTTAATGCTGTAGGCTCTGTTTGTGCCAGTGTATTATATGTTGTAAATAAAAAAACAACAATTAAAAATTTGTATATATGTTTCACTTTTCTTTTCAAAATTTACAAGTTTTTAAGAGCCTTTTTAATTAATTCTTCAAGACTAATATTAGGGTTTTCTTGCATTATTTTTTGCGTTAATTTATCTACTTGTCTTTTTGAGTAACCTAAAACTTCTAAAGCAGATAACGCTTCTTCTTTAATAGTATTGTAAGAACCACTAACAGATTCTTCGGAAATAGTATAAGTTTTTAAAATTTTATCTTTTAAATCAATAATTACACGTTGTGCTGTTTTGGCACCAATACCTTTTACAGATTGTATGGTTGGTATATCTTCGGTAGCAATTGCTTGTTGTATTTGTTCAGATGTCATGGAAGAAAGCATGGTTCTTGCAATGCTTGGTCCAACTCCAGAAACCGAAATTAGTAAACGGAATATTTCTCTTTCTAACTTATCAAAAAATCCAAATAAGGTATGTGCATCTTCTCTTATGGATAGATGGGTGTGTAATAATAAATTTTCATTATCTGGAATTTTAGAGAACGTATTTAATGAAATATGTAATAGATAGCCTACGCCATTGCTTTCAATAACAGCATGTGTTGGTGTTTTTTCTACTAATTTTCCTTTAATAAATGTTATCATTCTTTTTTATAACAAGTTAAGCGTCAAATGTAATAATTTATTATTTCTTTTTATTTATTATTTTATCTTTTTCTTGTGCATCAATTACTGCAATGGCTGCCATATTTACCATTTCGTCAACACTAGCACCTAATTGCAAGATATGTACAGGTTTTTTAAATCCTAACATTATTGGTCCAATAGATTCTGCACCATATACTTGTTTCATCATTTTATAGGTAATATTAGCAGAATCTAAGTTTGGAAAAATTAACACATTTGTTTTTTTACCAATTAATTTAGAAAAGGAGAATTTATCTTTTAATAATTCCGAATTAAAAGCAAAGTCTGCTTGTACAGGGCCATCTACAATTACTTTTGGATAATTATCGTGAATAAATTTTACTGCTTCGCTAATTTTAGTGGTTTCTTTTGCCGATGATGCACCAAAATTTGAAAAAGAAAGCATGGCAATATTTGGTTTTTGTCCAAAAAGTTTTACCAAATTACTAGTCATTTGGGTAATTTTTGCTAAATGTTCTGCGGTTGGATTAATATTAATAGTAGTATCTGCTAAAAACATAGGTCCTTTTTTGGTTAGCATAATATTACATGCTGCAACTCTAGAAACGCCATCTTCTTTTCCAATAAGTTCAAACATTGGTTTTATTACACTAGAGTAATTTCTGGAATATCCAGTAATCATAGCATCTGCATAGCCTTCATTAACCATCATGGCAGAAAAATAATTACGTTCTCGCATTATTTTTTGAGCAGCAAGTAATGTAAAACCTTTACGTTGTCTTGCTTTCCAAAAAATTTCGGCAAATTTATTTCTTCGTTTTGTTTCTTCTTTTGTTTTAGGATCTACAATTTCTAAATCTGCCGTAAAACCTATTTCTTCTTTTAGTTCGTTAATTATTTCGGTATTTCCCATTAATATAGGAATACCAATTTTTTCATCACTAACAATTTGTGCTGCTTTTAGAACATCTAAATGGTCTGCTTCTGCAAAAATTATCTTTTTCTGTTTTGCTCTTGCTCTATTGTGTAAAATACGAATAAGTTTGTTTCCTGTACCTAAACGCTCCATTAAGTCATCTCTATATTTGCTCCAATTTGTAATTGGATTTTTAGCAATTCCAGAATCCATTGCTGCTTTTGCAATTGCTGGTGGTATGGTATAAATTAATCTTGGATCAAATGGTTTTGGAATAATATATTCTTTTCCAAAGGTTAGATTTATTTCATCGTAAACAATATTTACTTGTTCTGGCACCGATTCTTTTGCTAGTGCTGCCAGTGCATGAACGGCTGCCATTTTCATTGCTTCGTTAATTCCTGTTGCTCTTACATCTAGTGCGCCTCTAAAAATAAAAGGAAATCCAAGTACATTATTTACTTGGTTTGGATTATCGGAACGACCTGTTGCCATAATAATATCGTCTCTCGATTTTATTGCCGTTTTATAATCAATCTCTGGATTTGGATTTGCTAATGCAAAAACAATTGGGTCTTTTGCCATAGATTGTAACATTTCTGTAGAAACAATACCTCCTTTAGACAAACCGATAAATACATCAGAATTTACCATAGCTTCTTCTAAAGTATGTAAATCTCTATTTGTTGCAAATTGTTTTTTATGGCTATTTAAATTATCTCTATCTGCTCTTATTACACCTTTACTATCGCACATAATAATGTTTTCTGCTTTTGCACCAAGTTTCATGTATAGTTTTGTACATGATATGGCAGCAGCTCCTGCGCCACTTACAACAATGATTACTTTTGAAATATCTTTATGTACCAATTCAATGGCATTTTTTAATGCTGCTGCAGAAATAATGGCAGTACCATGTTGGTCATCGTGCATTACAGGAATATCTAATTCTTCTTTTAGCCTACGTTCAATCTCAAATGCTTCTGGAGCTTTAATATCTTCTAAATTTATACCGCCAAAAGTCGGAGAAATTGCTTTAACAGTTTCTACAAATTTATCGACATCTGTTACGTCTAGTTCAATATCAAATACATCGATATCTGCAAAAATTTT
Source organism: Flavobacteriaceae bacterium (assembly GCA_015488935.1). Taxonomy (GTDB): domain Bacteria; phylum Bacteroidota; class Bacteroidia; order Flavobacteriales; family Flavobacteriaceae; genus S010-17. The sequence goes on from WFMU01000021.1 coordinate 11,489, forward strand.
AAAGAGTAATCCTTTACCTTCCATTACTGGTTTAGATGCTAAAGGACCAATATTACCAAGTCCTAAAACGGCTGTTCCATTAGAAATTACACCTACTAAGTTACTTTTTGCAGTGTATTTATATACATCGGTTGGATTTTTTTGTATTTCTAAACACGGTTCTGCAACTCCTGGCGAATAGGCTAAGGATAAGTCTCTTTGTGATGCGTGTTTCTTTGTAGGGATAACTTCAATTTTTCCTGGTGTTGGCTTTTCGTGATAGCGTAAAGCTTCTTTTTTCATTCGACTTGAGCTCATACTTCTGATGGTTTTAAAGCGAACTACAAAAATACAATAATTATAACTTTTTGCGACTTTTTATAGCTAAAAATAAGGCAAAAATATCTCGGTTGGCTTTTTAAAAAGATAAAGTGCGGATTTATGCATTGCTAGAACAGAAATTTATATGTTTAGAACGATTAAAAATTACTTAAATACTTATTGTTCTGTTTTTTTTGAAAAGAAATATACTTTATTTTTGTAATAAATTTAAAAGATATAAAAAAATGAAAAGAATAGTGTATTTATTGGTAATTGTTCTGGCTTTTGTTTCCTGTAAAGAAAATAAAAAAGCAGAAAAAAAGGTAACGAAAGATGTTGCAGTTGCTTATGCATCTTTTGGCGATAAAATTACTTCAGATAATTATTTAGATAAGGATGCGATGTATGCAAAATTTAAATCCTTAAAAAAAGGAGATACCATTGCAGTAAAATTTGCTTCAAAGATTAATAAAGTTTGTAAAAAGAAAGGGTGTTGGATGCGTTTGGATTTAGGTAATGGCGATGAGTCATTAGTTAGATTTAAAGATTATGGATTTTTTATGCCATTAAATTCTGATAATAGAGAGGTAATTGTTTCTGGTAGAGCATATTTAGATGTGGTTACTGTAGATCAATTGCGTCATTATGCTAAAGATGAAGGTTTATCTCAAGCAGAAATTGATAAAATTACGGAAGATAAGGTTACTTATGCAGTTGAGTCTAATGGTGTATTGATGAAAAAATAAATAATTTTGGAATGAAAAATTTAGTTTTTGCTTTTTTTACAATAGGTTTTTTGCTTTTTGGTTGTGAAACAAAAAAGAAAGAAAAGATAATTCCAGCAGATAAAAAAGAAGAATTGGTAATGTATCAACCTTCTGAAATGACACTATTAATGCGGGAAATGTTTGCCTTTCAAGAAGCATCAAAAAAACAAATTGAAAATGGCGAATTGCCAAAAGATTTTCCCGAGCGATTTAAAAAAATCCATACCGCAAAACTTTCCAATCAGTTTACGCATGATAAATCTTTTCAGAATTTTACAGATTTGTATTATAAGAATATTGAAAATTTAGCAAATTCTACTAAAAAAGATGCTAAAAAGAATTTTAATATTGCCATAAATTCATGTATTGCATGTCACAAAACTACTTGTACAGGACCAATAGTACGAATTAAAAAGTTACTGATTAAATAAAAAACATAAAAAAACCCTATCATTTTGATAGGGTTCTGTACTAAAATAAGTTATAAATTTTAGATTAAAGCACTTTTACATTTACTGCGTTTAACCCTTTTCTACCTTCTTTTAATTCGAATTCAACTGCGTCACCCTCACGGACTTCGTCAATTAAACCTGTTACGTGTACGAAGTATTCTTTGTTTGTGTCTTCGTCGTCTGTAATGAATCCAAATCCTTTTGATTCATTGAAAAATTTTACTGTACCTTTATTCATTTTAATAATAATGTTAATAAGTTACAAATGTACCATATTTATTTACAATATAACTACTTTATTTTTAATTTTTTAAAAAAGTGTATTTAAAGTGTACTTAATGAGGTAACTTTTCTTTTGTTGCATGATACGAAAAAGCTCCTATCATTGCCCCAAAAATCACAATTAGTATCGGAAAAACACCTTTACCTAAGAGAACAAAAAATGGTCCTGGACATGCTCCTGCTAAAGACCAACCAAGTCCAAAAATAATTCCGCCAAGGATATTTCGGTATTTTCCTCTTTTTTTTGGAATAAATTCAACTGCATTACCTTCAATATTTTTTAGTTTAGTTTGTTTAATTACTTGTATGAGTATTATACCAACAATAATGGCTGAGCCAATAATACCATACATGTGTATGGACTGAAATTTAAACATTTCAAAAATGCGATACCAAGATATTGCTTCTGATTTGGAAAGAATTATTCCAAAAAAAGTACCTACTAAAAAGAATTTTATATATTTCATAATTAACTAAATATTAAAGGGTAAACAAACCATGTCATTATAAGACCTCCAATAAAAAAGCCAATGACGGCTATTAATGATGGTTTTTCTAGCATACTTAAACCAACAATGGCATGACCACTTGTACAGCCACCAGCATATCTAGCTCCAAAGCCTACCAAAAAACCTGCTATTAATAAAATACTAATCGTTTTTAAATTTAGTGATTCTTTACTAAAAATTTCAGTTGGCATGTAGGTTTCTCCAGCATTGTTAAAACCCAATTCTTTTAAATCAACTTTAGTTTGTTCGCTAATTGCAACTTTATTGGTGTTTGATAAATAATTAGAAGATAAAAATCCACCAAAAATTAGACCTACCATAAAAGCGAGGTTCCATTTGTTTTTACGCCAGTCGAATTTAAAAAAATCTACGAATTTACCTGCTCCGCCAATGGTACAAAGAGTTTCTAAGTTAGAAGATATACCTAGTCGTTTACCAAAGTAAAACATTAAAAACATAGAAAGTGCTATTAGTGGTCCAGAGACATACCACGCCCAAGGTTGTAGAATAAATTCCATAAAAAGTATTTTTAGTTAGTTTACCAAAGTTATACTATTTTTTTATACGATATGTATCAAATGTTACATTACGTAAATCTGTAATTTTTATAAATAGCAAAAAATCAATCAATTACTTTTTTATTGTAACTATAATTACAGAAAAGTATGGATTATTGTTGTTACCTTCGTATAGCTGTATTTACGGCAAAACAAAAAATAATTAAAAAATAATAATATGAAAGAAATGTTTAAAAAATTTATGATGCTATTTTTGGTAATGGCAATATTTATATCTTGTAGTGATGATAATGATATAAATACAGATGGTCAAGGACAAGTAAAAGTACAATTGACTGATGGTCCTTTTCCTTTTAATTTTGTTACTCAGGCTAATGTTGAAATAGCAAAAATTCAATTGCAAGATAGTAATGGAGCACTAGTAACAGTTTTTGAAGGATCTGCTGCTTATAATATGATTGGATTAGCAAATGGTGTTAGTACGGATATTGCAACAGCAAATATTCCAGTAGGAACTTATGTAGAGGCTAGGGTTACATTAAGTGATGCTTCGATAAAATTATCTAATAATACTGTTTTTGACTTGAATGTTAGTACGTCAATTCAGTATGTTTTTGATATTAATCCAGGGTTGGTTGTTGAAGATGCTATTTCGTCTGACTTATTATTTGACTTAGATATTAATGATTCTTTTCAATTTTTTGGAATGGGTGGTGTACAGTTTCCTAGTTGGATTAATTCGATGGATTTAATTCAAGGATGTAATTTTAATCCAGATTTTAGAGTTTGCGATAGGGATTTAACTGGTGAAATTTCGGGAACAGTAACCGTAAATGGAAATACAGAAGCCAATGTTCAAGTATATATTTATGTAGATGGTCATCGAATTTCTACACATACAGAGGCTGATGGTTCTTTTACTTTTGTAGGTATTCCGAATGGAACATACACGGTACATGCAAATACAAGTACTAATGCAAATGTGTCGGTTGCAAATGTTAGTGTTGCAAATTTTGGAACTGCAACTTGTACCGTTACGATAAATTAACCTATGTTCAATGTAAAAATATCAAATTAATAAAATAGAGGCTGTCTGAAAAGACAGTCTTTTTTGTTTAAAAATAAAAAGTTAAAATTCTAAAACTTCTATTTTGTTACGGTGTAATTTTATTTTACCTAAGTTTTCCAATTGTTTTAATAATCTAGAAATTACAACTCTAGAAGTGTTTAAATCAATTGCAATTTGTTGGTGTGTTGTATTTAAAGTTGTATCACGCATTATTTTTACTTTATCGGAAAGGTATTTGAACAAACGTTCATCCATTTTCATAAAAGCAAGGGTGTCTATGGCTTCAATCATTTCATCCAAACGGCTGCTGTAACTTTCAATTACAAATTCGCGCCAAGATTTGTATTTTGCCATCCACTCTTCTAATTTTTTTACAGGCAAATAAATTGCTTCGGATTCTTTTTCTGCAACACCTCTAACTTTACTTTTACTTTTGTTTAAACAGTTTACAAAAGAGATAGCACAGGTATCTCCTCTTTCTAAAAAGTACAAAACAATTTCATCTCCGTTTTTATCTTCTCTAACAATTTTTACTGCGCCATTTAGTAATAAAGGTACTTGAGTAATAGTACTTCCAACATCAATTAGTAAATCGTCTTTTTTTAGAGTAACTAAGGTACCATATTTTTCTATTTCGTTTAATAACTCTGGCTCAAAGACAATACTAAAATAGTCTTGTAATTTAATTCGCATATTGATACATATTAATTAGTGAGATTACGAGCTTGCAAGATACTACTATTTTTTTTAATATAGTCTAAGATACTGTTTGTGGCACCAATACTACTATTTATATATTTTTTAGTTATTGCAGAAGTACTATTTTTAAAAGCGGTATTTGTGGTAAATTTTTTTAAAAGTGTAGCTAATTCATTGGTGTTATTAATAACAAAACAGCCTTTTGAAGCTACTAAATCGGTAGCTTCTTTAAATTTTTGATAATTAGGACCAATAATAATAGGTACACCAAAAGTAGCTGGTTCTAAAATATTGTGAATTCCACTACCAAAACCGCCACCAACATAAGCAACATTTGCATAACTGTAAATTTTTGTTAAAATTCCAATAGTATCTATAATAAAAACTTGTGCTTCTATAAAGTCGTTTAGATGTAGTGTATTTCTTTCGGAATATAGAATTACTTTTTTTGAAATACTGTTTTTTAGATTAGCAATATCTTTAATATTATGAGGAGCAATAATAAACTTTTCTTTACTAGTTGCTTGATTATTAATATAATTTACGATTAATTCTTCATCTTTTTTCCATGTGCTACCAGCAACTAAGATGTGTTTTTCTTGTGTGAATTTTTCTATAAAATGGAGTTGGTTATTTTGTTTGGTAATTTCAAAAACACGGTCAAAACGCGTATCGCCACTTATGGTAACATTATCTAAATTAATACTATTTAATAGTTTTTTAGAATTTTCATCTTGCACAAAAAAATGATCAAATGTTTTAAGTGATTTTCTCATAAATGAACTCAACAAACCATTAGTAAAAAAAGCTTGTTTTTTTCTAAATATTCCCGAAACAAGTAGTGTTTGGATGGAATTTTTATTCAATTCCTTTAAAATATTTGGCCAAAACTCGTATTTAATAAAAATGGCTAAGTTAGGATGTGCCATTGCTATAAATTTTCTTACATTTTTTTGAGTATCTAAAGGCAAATAACAAATAACATCGGCAAATTCATAATCTTTTCGAACCTCATAACCAGAAGGTGAAAAAAAAGTTAAAATAATTTTTATATCTTGAGTATCTTCGGTCTTCTGTCTTCTATCTTCGAACCTTTTAAAAGCTTCTATTATTGGTCTTCCTTGTTCGAATTCGCCTAATGAAGCGCAGTGAAACCAAATGATGGTATCTGTTTTTTTTATAATTTGTAATTTTTTAAAGGTTTCTTTTCTTCCGTTAAGGAAAAGAAAAATCTTTTTATGAAACCAACTCACAGGAATTAACAACCAGCTAATTAAAATGACAAATATGTTATAAAAAAAATAAATCACTTTGCAAAATTAACACTAATCCTTATAATTTGTATTTTTGCATACAATTAAATTTCAAATAAGATGA
>WFMU01000022.1 GCA_015488935.1 Flavobacteriaceae bacterium
AAAAAATACAAGTATTAAAAATAAATAATTTAAGTGTTTCATAATCAAATTAGTCATAAATAAAATTTACTGAATATTATTGTTTAAATTAGTCTTTGAGTTTACTAATCTTATAAAATTAATAGTAATCTGTTTTTGTGTTATTTTAACCTTAGTTGTTTAAATTCGGTTTCAAACATATTTTCCTTCCATTTCTTTTTTGCAAACTTTAAAAATATGGTGTTTTTTTTAAATTCATTTTCACTTTTAAATCTTCCATAACTAAGTAAATCTATATCTTTATTATTTTTGATAGCTTTAATTTTACTTAAATCTGGTTCAAAATTATTTAAATCTATTTTTTCCTTATATATATTTAATATCGTGGTACCTCTTAAAGCATATTTTTTATCAGATTCTCTCATAATAAATTTATAATTTGAAGGAGATATATCACTCCTACAAGTTAAATAGTACGCAACACTTACTTCTGTTTGTCCATCTTTATCGAGATCGGTTATATAGATAGAATTTTCATTTGCTAAGCCAATATACATATCAAAAGAACAGTTTTTTATATAATCGTAAATTGACCATACTTTTTTATATTTATTGTTTTTTTTAGTGTATTTTGATACAAAAAAATCAACATCATACTCATCTTGACTTTCTATACTTTTAGCTGATTTTTTAATAATAGAACGGTAGATGACTAATATATTATCTCCATCAATGTCTTTCCATTTTCTTGCGGTAATAAAATCTTTCCCTACCTTTATTGTACTCGGTATTTCTAAAAGTGTAATTTTTTTTACTTTGATTTTTAGTGTATCTGTTTTTTTTGTGTTTTGTATTTTATCATTTCTTTTATTACTATTCTTGTATGAATTATCCTTACAAGATATTATAAATGGTAACATTATAGTTAATATTAAAAGTATATTTCTCATGATTCTTTACCTGATTTTTTTGATTTTTTTGTGTAAATTGGAAGTGATTTTGCTTTAATATCATAATCTTTAGGAACAACAAATGTATTCCAAACACTTTTTTTATATTTTGTAATATTAACTTCATCATGTTGATTTCCACCTAGCATATAATAGTATTTTCCATCTTCACTTTTTCCAACTATAAATGCAACATGCCCTCCACCTTTACGACTTTTTACACCTATTGATCCATAAATAGGAGTAGTTATTTTCTTTCCAAAGTTTTCCCAACTTTTTGCTCTAGCAGGTGCTGAAACGGTTGTATATCCTGCTTGTTTCATAACCCAATTAACAAACGATGCACACCAAGGAACTTCATCTGTTGAAAAACCTCCAGAAACTTTATGATATTCTAAAATCCGTTTGTTATGTTTAGATCCAAAAATTTCTTTAACACCTAGCTCTCCTTTGGCAATTTTCATCCAAGGGGCTTTACCATCATTTGTTTGATTTTCGCCACTTGCAAATGAACAAGTACTAGTATCTATTTTACATCTATTTTTTTTTGATAGACCTCTATCATACCAAGATTGGATGGCTTTCTTAACTTCCCAAACATAAGTTTTACCTCCTGTTTTACCATGTCGCTTAATTATTTTACCCTTACTGTTTTTATCTACCTCATCATCTTCATAGAAAAATGCAGGATTAGCTTTATAAGCTTTCTTAGTATCATCAAATACAACATAATCTTTCTCTAGCCCATGACCAGATGCTTTTGGGTACAAAACAGATAAATATAGATCTGTTATAGTTTTCAATTTTGACTTGTACTTATTAAAATATTTTTCTACATATTCTAATTGCTCAAGAACAGTCATTTCTCTAAGCTTTTTAGTAGTAGTACCTAAACTTTTTGCTGCACTTCCTCCAAATTGAATTAACCCTGTATAACCTAGACTGTTTGTTATACTCGGATCAAACGTTCCTCCTGTTTCTAAAGACATAACAGCCATTATCCAATTTGCTCCTTCTATTTTATCTGATCCAACTCCTAAATTTTCAGCTATTTGTATAACTTTTTTACGTTCTTTACATGTAAATTTTTCTCCCCAAATTAAAGCTTCACAAGCTACTCCTCCTCCAAAAATTCTCCGCATCTGTTCCACCCAAGCAATTGGATGAAAGTGATGTACGATATTTGTACTCGGAAACATGCGTTCTGGTGGTACTTCTTTTTCTTCTGCTTTAGCTTTTGGTGTAGCAGTTGTTGGAGTAGTGGTCTTCGGTGTTACTCCATTTTTAGATTTAGTGTCTGGTTTAGCTGCTGTTGTTTTATTACCTAATGGTACCACATCTTTCTGTGGTGTATCTTTTATAGGTGTTGGTGTTGTTTTTTGTTCTACTTTTTCGCCTTCAGGTAATATAGAAGGTCTTTTGGTGCTACTAGTTTTTGTTTTTTCTTCTTTTTTTACTGGTGCAGTATAAGGTTTTGCTTTTGCCTCATCCCACCACATTAAATCTTTTATCTTAGTTTCTAATTTAGATAAACGGTCGTCTCTTTTGCTTTCTAATTTTTGTTTTTTTGCACTATCTTCTTCTAATTGTATACCAAAATCGTAAAGTTCTTTTATTTCCGATTTTATTTCGGACATTTTATAAGACCATTCGTTTTTGTGTTTACACACCAAGTGCGATAATTTATGTACTATTTCGGGTTTGTTAAAGGCTCTTACTAACTCTACAACATCTAAAATTTTATTACCATCTTTATCTACAGCATCCCAAACTTCGGTTACAAAAGTACTACTATCGGTTGCTTCTCTTAAATCTTTTACACTATATACATACTCATTTCCTGCATCTAGAGATTTAAAACCAAATTTTTTCCAATTATAAGCACTAAATTTATCAAGGTCTTTTTCTTTTATCCAACCTCTTACAATTCTACGTGGTATTTTAAATTTATCTAATACTATTTTGTACCAAATGTCTTTATTGTTATCGGTTGCTTTTTTACATTTACGTAAATCTACAATACTTTCTTCTCCCTCATAAATTGTAATTTCTTCTTCCTTACTCATAGGAAGTTCTATGTATGCTTTACTTACCTTGGCACTTAGTGTCGTTTTATCTCCAACCTTAGCATCTCTAGTAATAGTCTTGTATTTTTGTTCTTCTGTTTGTAAGTATTCTGGAATAATTAAATCGTATAGATTTTGCTCTTTTTTAACCTTTTCTTTTACTTGGGCTAGTGCCTTTTTTTCTATCCAAAATATTTTATTATAACCTTCTGGATAAAATGTTACTATTCTACGTAAGTCTTCATTATATTTTTTGCTAGGGTCATATCTTTTTACTTTACTAAAAAAAGTATCTTTAGTTACAAGTCCATTAAACGCTTTACTTACTGTTGCGAAATTTTTAATAGTATAGTGTTTAACGTCGCTGTCATTAATATCGGTATCTCTAACTAAGGTTGCAGTAATAGCTGTTACTTTTACCTGTGCATAATCGCCTTCAAAATTTAGTACTTTTACTGGTGTATTTTTTTTAATATCTACTTTATACGATAAACTTGTTTTTAATTTGGTGCCAACTTTAATATCGGTAAAATATTGCGCTTCTTTACCATCTTTTTTTTCATTATTTAAAAATTCACAAACATCATCTGTCGTAAATATTTCTAAATGTGTTGCTTTATAGCCTTGGTACCCTTCAAATCCAAAATCGCCCGTATAGCCAATAATTTTTCCTGCTTTTATTGGTATATCACAAGCTACTATTTCATCTATTTTTCCTTTAGAGTCGTCAAATACTTTTTTTGTTGTTAATACAGAATTATGAATATATCCTGTACCATCTTTTAGTTTTTTCCAATTTCCTTTTACACTTTTATCTATTTCTACAGATTCATTATACGGTATTATTTTTACAATTTTAGCAGATGATTTTCCTGCTGCTCTTACCCTTCCGCCAAGAACCGATTTATCTTCGGTTTTATCTTCATTCGTAATTATTTGTAGTGTATTATCTGTTATTTTTTTAACCTGTGTTCCAACAACAGCATAAATATAAATATCGGTGTAGATTTTTCCATTTTTATCGGTATAGGTAACTCGTTTGTAACTTCCCGTTTTTATTTTACTGTCCGTAAGTGGATCTAAATTTACCGTACTTCCTTTTGGTATTACAACAGATACTCCATTTTTTGTTTTATCTATTTGGTTATTTTTTAAAACCCTTGCATTTAAACCTTCTATTGGAATACCTTCCTTACTTTTTACAACGTAAGAGCTTTTACTTAAAAATGATGGAATGTCTTTTTTTTGTTTATTAATATCCGTTTCAGGCATTAAATGATGGTACAAACTATAAAAGGTCATTTTTTGTTTTTCTTTACTTTTATAGTCGTGTTGTATTAATATAAAAGCGTTAGAATACAAGTGATCCGTATTATTAATAACTGTTTTTTTATAATCTTTAGCAAAACGATAAGCAATTATACGACCATTTGCTACGCATTGTATTTCTTTGGCAATACCTTCTAAATGAACACCTCCATGCCAAGTATTATGAGCACTTATTGGGTACTTACCAAATAAATTACGATGCCCAAAATAATTTTTTGCTTCTGCATCTGTACTAATATCTTTTAATGGATAGCTTACTCTCATCAATTTTTTATTTTTATACGCTTAGGTTAAAATCACTAAGATATCCATGTTTCTTAGCTTCTTCTTTTACTTTTTCTTGGTTTTCTTGTGCTTCTCTTGTGTTTCCTAAAATTTTATTTATTACGGTTATTTTAGGAAATGGTATTTGGCTTAATGGCATGGTTACGGATGGACTAGGAGCTGCTGTACTTGCTATTACATTAGCTTCGCCACTTGTTATTGCTCCGCCATGCGCTGTTAGATGTCCAATACAAACTACGGGTGTTCCATTAAAAAAAATGGATGCTTCGCCTTGTACTACTACATCTGGTGGTCCTACACAAACACACATATCTCCCATTATAGATGCTGGTTTGTTATTTATTAATATGTTGGGTGTCCCTGGACTTGATATTGGTCCACCAACATGAGGCACGGTTCCGCTGCACATTGGACAAGCGTGCATACTTCCTAAGGTTGCTATTGGTCCTGGCATAATATTATATTTTTTTCTTTTTCCCATCCTAACCTTCTCAAAGGGAAGGAATTAATTAGTTATTTAACTATGGATGTCTCTTACTTCTTATCTCTTGTTTCTTATCTCTTGTCTCTTGTCTCTTGTCTCTATTTTAAACAATATCAATTTTCCCACTAGCACCTTGTACTGCGGTTACTTGTCCTTTAACATTTGTTTGTGTACCTTTTAATTCGGCATTTGTTTTTCCTTCTAATTTTAGATTCATTCCTTTTAGGCTTGTATCTTTTGTTGCTTCTATTGCTATTTCTCCTTTACTGGTTATACTTGTATCTTGTTTTGTTTGGATGTTGGTATTGCTATCCGATAAGATATTTGTATCGCCTTCGGATGCTGTGTTAATATCTCCTTTTGCTTGGATGTTTACATCTTCTTCGGCAACAATATTGATGTTTTTTGCTGCAATATCAATTGTTTCGGTGGCATTAATAGTCAATGATTTTTTTTGGGTATCAAAAATGATAATGCTACCATCATTATCGTATATTTTTATGGTTTCTGCACCATCTTCATCGTTAAATTCTACAGTATGTCCACTACGAGTACGAATGGCTTTAACATCGTTTTTATCGGTTTTCCAACTATCTGGTTTTGCCGAACCATGATATAAACTACCTAGCATATATGGTTTTTCGGCATTTCCTCCTTCAAAATCAATGAGTACTTCTTCGTCTAATTCTGGTATAAATTGAAAACCTTTATCGCCACCTGCATGTGAGGTTACTATACGTATCCAAGGTGTTTTTTCACTAAGGTCTTTTTGCCAAGGAAATTGCACTTTAATTCTACCTAATCCTTCTGGATCTGCATTATCTACTACTATTGCAGATTGACTTCTACTTATTGGAAAAGCATCAATATTGGTATTTGGATACGCATCAAATTCTGCGGTAATAGCTTCAAATCTATTTTGATAATTACCATTTTCGTTATTCGAATGTGTTATATTAATTACTCGATATCTTCCGCCTTCTACTTTTACAATATTTCCAAGTGAAACACCAGGGTTATCACTAACTCCTGTTAGTTTTACTTGTTGTATTTCTATGGCTTTCTTTTGTAGTTCGATACTTTTATCTAGGCGCGATTTTGATTTGGAGTCTATATATAAATTATGCCATACTTTGGTTTCTTTTGCATAGATATCTTTTGCTTTTTTATTTACAAAACCTGTATAATTACTTGATTCGGCAGTTACCTCTTTGCTATCTTTTTCATGAACTTCATCTAATAAATAATCTTTGCCATAAAATTTATAATTATGTGATTGTGGTATTAAACTTAAATGGTATTCTTTTAAATCAAAACCATAAGTTAATTCTAATTCATCTGTTTCTGGCTTTCCAAAAATTAAGCTTTTACCATTGTAATAAAACCATTCGCCATATTGTGCTGCTAGTCTGCTTGCATAATCGTAACAACTTTCATTGTGTTGTACAGAGTAATATATGGTATCGTCATTTATAGGTGTTATTTGTAATTCTAGTTTAGAACCATCATACTCTCTAAATGTTTTTTCTATAATTTCGGATAGAGATATTTCGTTATGTGAAGCATAGTGTGGTCCATCATCTGCAAGAAATGTTGGACTTTTACCTGTTATTACAACCGTATCTCCAGAATATTGATTATATCCTTTTACGTTTTTTACTTGGGTTACTATTCCTTTAAATTCTAATTTTCGATAACCTTCAAAGGCATCTAAAGCATCAATCTGTAAAGTTATTGTTCCTCCTAAAAAATTCTTGGTTTCTTGTGCTACTTCTGTAGATTGCTTTTCTAGCACATCCATACGGCAAACTATTTCAAAAGTATGATGTGCATCTATTTGTTGATTTAGCAATATTCTCTGAAATGCTGGTATCTCCGTACCATTAATATATATTTTTGTTGTTGATTGTAACGCCATAATTATATTATTTTCTTTTAAGCAAAAAATTAGCTTCCAAAGTTACATTATTTTTTTTATTTAAAAAATACCTACAATTAGGTATTTTTATTGCTTTATGTAGCTAATAGTTTTTATATTAAATTTATAATTGCCAACATTTTTTAATTCTACAATAT
>WFMU01000023.1 GCA_015488935.1 Flavobacteriaceae bacterium
CAGCATTAAATAAGTAGTTTTTTTTTAGTGTATTTTGCAATTAGTTTACAAACTTAGGTTGGTTTAAATTTAATCAATTATTGTACTTATCTTCAATTTCTTTCACTAAATCAATAGATAAACTAGGTTTTATTATCCGTACAATATCATTAATTTCTCCTTTATTGTACAATATTGCCTTTGCAATATCAAAACCTGTAGTATTAATATTGTGCTTTACGGATTTTGTTTTTTCTTTAAATTCATTCCAATCCATTGGAGTATTCAATTTAAAATAATATTCATTTTTGTCATTTGCAGATCTTAAAATGGTATCACTAACCTCTTCCATATCAAAAAATTTATTTACTCTAATCGTAGCAATTTCTTCGTTTTTTATTTTTTTATTGGTATTAAATTCAAATCCTTCACTTGCAAAATTTGTGATAATATCGTCAATATGGGTGTATCTACCTACTCCTTTTAAGCGAATACCATTATATTTTCTAGAGCCTATTTTTACTTCGCACTTTGCTCCTTCTAAATTTAAATCATATTTTGTATTGATATTTTTGGTACTTCGCAAAATTTGTTCAAATGAATTTGCTTTTTTAGTAACCAACACAATTGAATTTGGCTTATGAACATTTGTAAACCTCGTATAGTACGATGCTAAAGGGCTTGGTATATCAATAACTAAAGCCTTAGGATAGCTTGTACTTTTTACTGCATTTACTTTTTCTTCTAATGTAACCTTTCCAATAAAATTATGTTTTTTCATGATACCAAGTGTTTAATAAGAACTATAAAGTTACAAAAAATTACTTTATATTCAAAATAAACCTTTCTAGTCACAAAACAAACTCCTTTTTATCAACAACAACGGATACTGCAATTACAAAATTTAGGATGCAAAGTATAAAATTGCCTATTTTTCGGATTTTCTAGCAAAAAAGTACTATGCGTGCATAACTTTTTTAAAAATACTATGCGTGCATAGTATTTTTTTTATATATTTGTCCAAATGTTAAAAGAAAATTCCATAGATCATCATTTAAGAGCAACTTGGCAGTTGGTTTCAAAAATGTATAACGAACAAGCAACCAAACAAAACTATACTATGGCCATGGGCTTTGTAGTACTTAATATTGATTACGAAAATGGTACACCTTCCACTTCACTTGGTCCATTAATGGGTATGGAAGCAACAAGTTTATCAAGATTATTAAAATCAATGGAAGAAAAAGGCGTAATATATAGAGAAAAAAACCCAGATGATGGTAGAGGTGTTCTAATTAAATTAACCGAGTTAGGAAAACAAAAAAGAGAACAAGCAAAAGAATCGGTTTTAAGATTTAACAATGTTATCCAACAAAATGTAAGTGAAAGAGACCTCGAAGGTTTTTTTAAGGTTACAAGTACCATTAATGAAATGGTAAGTAAAAACTTAATTTTTGAAAAAAAAGAAATAAATTTATAAAACAACCAATTTAACCTTATAGTTTGTAATTTTTACAAAAAGAGGTATTAAAAAGTAAATATAATGAAAAGACATATTAAAAAAGTAGCAGTAATCGGATCTGGAATAATGGGCTCTGGTATTGCCCGTCATTTTGCCAATATTGGCGTTGAAGTACTCTTATACGATATTGTACCTCGCGAATTAAACGATAAAGAAAAGGCAAAAGGTTTAACTTTAGAAGACAAAGCGGTTCGTAACCGCCTGGTGAATGGTCATTTAAAAGCTTCACTAAAATCAAAGCCATCACCTATTTATAATCAAAAATTTGCAAGTAGAATTACTACTGGGAATTTAGAAGATGATTTACACAAAATAAAAGATGTAGATTGGATTATTGAAGTAGTTGTAGAACGCTTAGACATTAAACAAAAGGTTTTTGAAAGTATTGAAAAACACAGAAAACCAGGAACTTTAATCACATCAAATACTTCTGGTATTCCAATTGCTTTTATGAATAAAGGACGTAGTGAAGATTTTCAAAAACACTTTGCAGTAACACACTTTTTTAATCCACCGAGATATTTAAAATTATTTGAAGTCGTTCCAGGACCAAACTGCAAACAAGAAGTAACAGACTTTTTAATGATGTATGGTGAGAAATTTCTAGGAAAAACTTCGGTTTTAGCTAAAGATACTCCTGCATTTATTGGAAATCGTATCGGAATTTTTGGCATTATGAGTTTATTCCATATTGTTAAAGAAATGGGATTATCAGTTACTGAAGTAGATAAATTAACAGGTCCTGTAATTGGTCGTCCAAAATCTGCAACTTTTAGAACTATCGATGTGGTTGGATTAGATACCTTAGTACACACTGCAAACGGTGTTAAAGATAACTGTCCGAATGACGAAATGAGTGAGCAATTTGTAATTCCAGATTTTATAAACACCATGATGGAAAACAAATGGTTAGGCTCTAAAACAAAACAAGGTTTTTATAAAAAAACCGTAAATACCGAAGGTAAAAAAGAAATTCTCGCTCTAGATTTAGATACCTTAGAATATAAATCGAAAGAAAAAGTACGATTTGCAACTCTAGGTTTAACAAAAACAATAGATAACGTAACCGACCGATTTAAAGTATTAGTAAAAGGTAAAGATAAAGCTGGAGAGTTTTATAGAAAATCATTTACAGCATTATTTGCCTACGTACAAAATCGTATTCCAGAAATTTCAGATGAATTATATCGAATAGATGATGCACTAAGAGCTGGTTTTGGTTGGGAACATGGTCCTTTTCAAATTTGGGATGCTATTGGTGTTACCAAAGGAATAAAATTAATGGAAGCAGAAGGACATCCTGTTGCTTCTTGGGTAAAGGAAATGGTAGAAAATGGAAAAGATAGTTTTTATACCGTAAAAGATGGTGCAAAGTACTACTATGATATTCCTAGCAAAGATTACAAAAAAATCCCAGGACAAGATGCCTTTATTATCCTAGACAATATTAGAGAAACAAAACAAATTTGGTCTAATGCCGATGCTTCTATCCAACATTTAGGTGATGGTGTTTTAAATATTGAATTCCGCTCAAAAATGAATACACTTGGTGGTGGTGTTTTAGCTGCTATTAATAAAGGTATTGATTTAGCAGAACAAGAATACGAAGCAGTGATTTTAGGAAATCAAGCAGCAAATTTCTCGGTTGGTGCAAATTTAGCCATGGCATTAATGATGGCTGTAGAACAAGATTACGATGAACTTGCAATGAGTGTCAAATATTTCCAAGATACGGTAATGCGCTTACGTTATTCTGCCATACCAACACTAATTACACCTAGAGGAATGACTTTTGGTGGTGCTTGTGAAATGAGTATGCACGCCGATAAAGTAGTTGCTGCTGCCGAAACCTATACAGGCTTAGTTGAATTTGGCGTAGGAATTATTCCTGCAGGAGCAGGAACAAAAGAAATGACCAAAAGAGTATCTGACCTTTGGGCTAAAGACGATGTAAAATTAAATCGCTTACGGGATGCTTTTATCAATATTGCCATGGCAAAAGTAGCTACTTCTGCACACGAAGCTTTTGATATGGGATTCTACCAAAAAGGAAAAGATATCGTTGTAGTTAATGAAAACAGACAAATTGCAACGGCAAAACGTTATGCAATTCAGATGTTAGAAGATGGCTATACACAACCTGCACCGCAAAAAGTGCGTGTACTTGGACAACAAGCCCTAGGTATGTTTATGGTTGGAACAGATAGTTTGGTTCACGGAAAATATGCTAGTGAACACGACAGAAAAATAGCCAATAAATTAGGTTATATTATGGCTGGTGGCGATTTATCTGAACCTACAGATGTTAGCGAACAATATCTTTTAGATTTAGAACGTGAAGCAATAATGAGTTTGTTTACAGAACGTAAAACACTAGAACGAATTCAGCATACTTTAAAAACTGGAAAACCGCTTCGTAATTAAAATGATGAATGGTAAATGTTGAATTTTGAATGCCTCAAAAAATTCAAAATTCAAAATTCAAAACTTAAAATTAGAAAACAAATGAAAACAGCATATATAGTAACAGGATACAGAACAGCAGTAGGAAAAGC
>WFMU01000024.1 GCA_015488935.1 Flavobacteriaceae bacterium
ATCTTGTATATTGTGTTATAAAAGTAACAAATTGTAGATGTTTTTAATTTAATTTTTTATCATTTGATTATACTACTTAATTTAGTTAATTTAGCCCTCTTTAATATTCAAAAAAATGCAAAAAATAATCGTATTATTTAGTTTTCTGTTTTATTTATCTTTATCTGCACAAAACCAAAAGCCACCTGTGTACAATGGTTGTGAGCATCTTTCGTTTTCTGAACTAGAAAAATGTTTTACCGAAAATTTAAAAAAAGATTTTTTAGCTAATTTTAAAATTCCTGCTAAGGTAACTTCCGATGCTTACAAAGGTAAAATTATTACCTTTTTTACTATTTCTACTTCTGGTGATTATACTATCAATTATATCAATTCTAACTATCCTGGTGTTAAAAAAGAAATTCGTCGTGTTTTTTCTGTTTTACCAAAAGTAAAACCAGCAATGCAGCATGGTCGTGCCATAGAAAGTGAATTTATCTTGCCTTTTTATTTGCCGCTTAAAGATAATTTTAAAAAAGAATCTATTTCTGATGCTGTAATTGTTACACAAAAGAAAGATACAAACTATCCAGAGTACCAGAGTAGTTTATCAATTCCTTTTACGCATGAGCAATATGCTATTATCAATTCCTTTTATTCGCAACAAACAAATAGTCATACTGCTGTAAAACCGTATATTTACAAGGAGATTTCTAACTATGATTCGGTTATAAATTATCGTGCTAAGTTGTATAAAAATATAAATTCAACACTTGGTAAAAAATTGTGGAATGATAACTTAATTTCTATTACTGGTGCCGATTATTGGCTTACTATTAATCCTATTTTTGATTTACAACTCGGAAAGGATAATTCAACTATTGATTATACATATAATAATACGAGGGCATTAAATGTTAAAGGTGGTATTGGTAAGTTGAGTTTTTCAACTAGCTTTTACGAAAGTCAAGGTAGATTTGCTAGTTATTTGAATGATTATATGCATCACTTAAGTGCTGCAAAAGGAAATGGCATTGTTTTGGGTAGAGGCATTTCAAAAAAATTTAAAAATAATGATTTTGATTATCCTGTTGCCGAAGCATATATTTCTTATGCTGCAAATAAACATTTTAATTTGCAGTTTGGTAATGGTAAAAATTTTATTGGCGATGGTTATCGCTCTTTATTATTATCGGATGTTGCTGCGCCATATACTTTTGCTAAAATTAGTACTAGTTTTTGGAAATTAAAATATACTAATTTATGGATGTGGATGGATGATGTGCGAGTTGGTTCTTTTGAAAATGGCTCTAATCTTAGAAAATATATGGCTTCGCACCATTTAAGTATTAATCTTACCAAAAAATTAAATATTGGTCTTTTTGAATCTACCATTACCAATCAAAGAAGTGGCAAAACTATCGATATTAATTTTATAAATCCAATTATTTTTTATAGAGCTGTTGAATTTTCTCGAGGTTCTAAAAGTGGTAATGCCATTCTTGGACTTAATACAAAATACAAACTAAAAAGTGCCAATATTTATGGGCAATTTATTTTGGATGAGCTCACGGTAAAACAGTTCTTTAAAAGCAATGGTTATTGGGCAAATAAGTTTGGAATACAACTTGGCTTTAATTACTATAATGCTTTTAAAATTAAAAATTTATCGTTACTTGGCGAAGTAAATATGGTTAGACCATATACGTATTCGCACAAAGATTCAGAGCTTAATTATTCGCATTACAACCAACCTCTTGCCCATCCTTGGGGAAGTAATTTTGTAGAGTTTGTTGGTATTGCTAGGTATAATAAAAACAGATGGTTTGGAAATCTTAAATTAATTGCTGGTAAAAAAGGTTTTGATTTTTCTACGGATGAATTAAGTTATGGTGGCGATATCTTTTTATCCTATACAAACCGACCAAGAGATTTTAACAATTCGTACTTTCAAGGAAATACAGCAACTATTTTTAATACCGATTTTAATGTTGGTTATTTGATAAATCCAACAACAAATTTGCAAATTTTTGGTAGTTTTTTATTCCGAAGTTTCCGTCCAGAGCAAACTGTTCCATATTTTAAAAAAGAGCATACTACATGGTTTAGTTTTGGTTTAAAAACAGATGTATTTAATTCTTATTTTGATTTGTAGTTTTTTGTAATACCAATAAACATTAGAATACATTTTTGTACACTCATCATTCTAATTTACCATTTTTAATAC
>WFMU01000025.1 GCA_015488935.1 Flavobacteriaceae bacterium
TAGAAAATCCCGAAGCCTTTTGGGCAGAAATTGCAGAAAATTTTTTATGGGAACAAAAATGGACAAATGTTTTGGAATATGACTTTAGCATTCCAAAAATAAAATGGTTTAAAGATGCTAAACTAAATATTACAACAAACTGTTTAGATAGACATTTAAAGAAAAAAGCAAACAAAGCCGCTATTATTTGGGAACCAAATAATCCAAACGAAAAAGTAATAAAACTCTCTTATGCACAATTACATACAAAAGTTTGTCAATTTGCCAATGTACTTAAAAATAACGGAGCAAAAAAAGGCGATCGTATTTGTTTGTATATGCCAATGGTACCAGAACTAGCAATTGCTGTATTGGCATGTGCCAGAATTGGAGCTGTTCACTCTGTAGTATTTGCAGGATTTTCTTCAAAAGCATTAGCTACCAGAATAGACGATGCTAAATGCAAAATATTGTTAACCGCAGATGGTGCATATAGAGGAAGTAAAACAATTGATTTAAAAGCAATTGCAGATGAAGCACTTGAAATGTCATCAAGTATTGAAACGACCATCGTCTTAAAACGAATTAATACCAATATTAGTTTAAAAACCAATCAAAAATGGTGGCACGATGAATTGCTAAAAGCAGATACAACTTGTACAGCAGAAATTATGGATGCCGAAGATATGTTATTTATTTTATATACGTCTGGCTCTACAGGAAAACCAAAAGGAATGGTACATACTTGTGGAGGTTATATGGTAAATACTGCATTTACATTCCAAAATGTATTTCAATATCAAAAAGACGATATTTATTGGTGTACAGCAGATATAGGATGGATTACAGGACATAGTTATATTGTATATGGACCACTTTTGCAAGGAGCAACCACAGTAATGTTCGAAGGAATTCCAACATATCCAGATGGAGGAAGATTTTGGGAAGTTGTAGCAAAACACAAAGTGAATCAATTTTATACCGCACCAACTGCTATTAGAGCTTTAGAAAAATTTCCTTTAGATTTGGTAAATAAACACGATTTATCATCATTAAAAGTACTTGGAACTGTTGGAGAACCAATAAATGAAGAAGCATGGCATTGGTATGATGTGAATATTGGTAAAAAAAACTGTCCAATTGTAGATACATGGTGGCAAACAGAAACAGGAGGAATTATGATTTCTTCACTTGCAGGAGTAACACCACAAAAAACTACCTTTGCAACCTTGCCAATGCTTGGTGTACAACCAGTTTTATTAGATGATAATGGTAACGAAATTACCACCAATCCAGCAGAAGGTAAATTAGCTATTAAATTTCCATGGCCTTCGATGGCTCGAACGATTTATGGTAACCATCAACGATATAAAGACACCTATTTTTCTACCTTTAAAAACAAGTATTTTACAGGAGATGGTGCTTTACGAGATGCCAATGGTTTTTACAGAATAACTGGTCGCGTAGATGATGTAGTGATTGTATCTGGACATAATTTAGGTACGGCTCCAATAGAAAATGCTATTGATGAACACCATTCTATTGTAGAATCTGCGGTGGTTGGATTTCCGCATAACATTAAAGGAAATGCATTATATGCCTATATTATTTTACACGATAATGTTATAGGAAGTGATGCTATTAGAAAAGAAATAAATACATTAATTACCAAACAAATTGGACCAATTGCCAAATGTGATAAAATTCAGTTTGTTAGTGGTTTGCCAAAGACAAGGAGTGGTAAAATAATGCGCCGTATTTTACGTAAAATAGCAGCAAAGGAAACAGACAAACTAGGAGATATTTCTACACTTTTAAATCCAGATGTTGTACAAAGTATTATAGAGGGTTCTTTGTAGAGTTATCTACATAAAAAATTACGTCTTTAAATTTGGATAATAATTCTATTTTCCTTTTTTAGCCGTTAAAAATAATTTTAATAACAAAGACTATTACATCTATATTTGCCCATAAAAAGCAAAAATATATTTCATTTTATATAAGCATATTCTAAAATTTAATTGGTATAAAAAAAGTAAAAAATATAAATGCCATATCACAAAAAAAATTACCTTTGCCGCTCAAATAAAAATAAGGTTCTTTTCAATGTTAAACAGAAGACATATCCGTATCAAAGTAATGCAAAGTGTATATGCATTACTAAAATCTAAGAGTGATAATATTATAAGAGAAGAAAAGTTT
>WFMU01000026.1 GCA_015488935.1 Flavobacteriaceae bacterium
AATAACCTTAATTCCGATAAAGAAATTTAAACATTATAAAGAAAATAAAAAGTCTTTTATAGTTCCTTTTATTATTAATGCCAATGGTAAAATAACAAATTTTAATTACAACGAAGTTCCTAAAAAATTCTTAAATGAAATAAAAGGGATTACCAATACTTTAGACAAAAAAATAGTTGCTGGTAAAAAAGATGGTAAGTTTGTTGCAGTACAGTTTGCTCTTTTCTTTTACGGCAATAGCAATATACAAAAATCCGATACTATTCCGTTTTCTACAATAACAAAAGTACCTATTTATCCTGGTTGCGAAAATGTAAATCAAGAAAAAGTAAAAAAATGTACTCAAAAAGGAATTACCAACCATGTTGCTAGAAATTTTAACACCAAACTTGCAGATGACTTGCAATTATCTCCTGGAATAAAACGTATTTCTGTACAATTTATTATTGATAAAAATGGCTATGCTACAGATATTAAAGCTAGAGCGCCACATCCAATATTAAAAGATGAAGCAATTCGTGTAATAAGATTATTACCCAAAATGACTGCTGGAGAACTACATGGAAAGCCTGTTGCTGTTCGTTATAGTTTACCAATTAAGTTTAAGATAAATAACGATAAAAATATTGCACCGCCACCACCACCGATGCCTATAAAATCAAAACAATTAGATCGCAATTTGCCACCTCCTCCTCCACCAATGCCTATAAATATGGAAACAAAAATAATTGAAGATGTTCCTTTTTCTGTTATTGAGGAAGTTCCAGTATTTCCAGGTTGCGAAAATAGTAACTATAAAAAGAGATGTTTTTCAGAAAAAGTGGCCAAACATGTTAGCGATAATTTTAATATGTCTTTAGCCAAAAATCTTGGTTTATCTTCTGGAAAGAAACGTATTTCTGTACAATTTAAAATCGGTCCTAATGGAAATATAACAGATGTAAGGTCTCGCGCACCGCATCCGAAATTACAAGAAGAAGCTGCTCGTGTAATAAAACTTCTTCCTAAAATGAAACCTGGTAAGCAAAGAGGTAAAGCTGTAAATGTTCGTTATAACTTGCCTATTGTTTTTGAAATTAATGATGATTCAAAAAAATAATGCTTCATATAAACCTTCAAGGTTTGAAATTCTTGAAGGTTTAAAATTTAAAAAAATGCAAAAAATATTTTTCTTTTTTTATATACTAAGTACTTGCATACACGCTCAGACAAATATTCTAAAAAATGTTGATAGTTTATTGGTTTTAGGTAATTACAAAGCTGCATTAGTTGTATTAGAAAATAGTAAAATTATAAATTTTGAAATCTTAAATAAAACTGGAAATATTTACCAACAGGTTGGTAATTATACCAAAGCCATTGTGCATTATAAACATGCATTGGAGTTAAATTCTTCTTCTAAAACAAAAGAAAATCTAGGAAAATGCTATCAAAAAACTAATCAGATAGATGAAGCTATTGCATTGTTTACCTCTGTTTTAGAAGAGAATCCTTCCAATGCATTATTAAAATATCACGTTGCTAAATTGTATAAATCCAGAAGGGAATTTGATAAAGCAAAAAATTTATTTAAAGATTTAATTTACCATGATAATACAAATCCAAATTATCATTATTATTTAGGTAGTACTTACCTGAATTTGAAAGAAAAAGATTCGGCAAAAACACAATTTTTAAAAACATTAGAAAATGATAGTATTCATTATAAAAGTTTGTATAATCTTGTTAAAATTTATCGCAAACCTAATCGCAAATATCTAAAATTAATAAAACGTAAAATCAATAACGATTCATCGTATTACTATCTTATAAAAGGTTTAAAATTTTATCCTAAAAGTAATTCTTTAAATAAGTTGGCTGCCAACTATTATTTTGTGGATGAGGATTATGCAAAAACAATAAATTATTTAAATAACCTTTCCTTTTTAACGTCTGAAAATAAACAAACTTTGGCTGTATGTTATTATTATATTAAAAATTACGAAAAGTCTAAAGATTATTTATATGCGCTTATGGATAGCAATAAGGCTACAAGTAAAACATTATTTTATCTTGCTCTTGTATATAAAGCAGAAAAAGATTTTGAAAAGGCAGAAATGTACATGCAACATTCCATTAAAGCCGAAAAACCACAACTTACGGAATTTTATTTTCAATTGGGATTAATTCATCAAGAATATAACAAATTACAAGATGCCATTACTGATTTTAAAATGGCTTTAAAAGAAAATAAATTCAATGCTAAAGCACAATACCAATTGGCTCTTACTTGCGATAGTTTTTATAAAGACAAAACTATTGCGATAAAATTGTATGAAAGTTACTTGAAAAAATTCTCTTTTCGAGATAAAAAAACAACCTTATTTGCAAAACAGCGTATTAAAGACTTAAAAACAATAATTTTTAACAAAAAATAAAAATATCTACATAAAAAGTTGCTTTGTTAATTTTATTAAAAAGTAAAGTCGTTTTGGCAAAACGGCTTTACTTATTCTATATTTGCCAAAGTATCTTTATGGATTATACTTGGTAAAACAACTTTACAGATTCTGTACAATAGCATTAAGCCCAATAATAAAAACCACAATTATCTTTTATTTAATGAACCTCCAAGTACGAGAGCCGTATGCTTGGTGGTGTGAGAGGTGCACTCT
>WFMU01000027.1 GCA_015488935.1 Flavobacteriaceae bacterium
GATTTACTCTTAAAAAAAGACCTTTTCGAAAATAAATAGTAGATAGACAAAGCTAAACCACCAACAATAAAACCTAATATAAAATCCATATCTACAGTGTGTGTACGTTACAAAAGTAACAGAAAAAAAATTAATTATTTTATTAATAGCATTATTTATACCAAAATTTATAATTTTGCGTTTTAAAATTATAAAACAACAAAAAATCATGAGAAGAATTATAATTATTTTTGGATTGCTATTAGCAACAATAACAATTACCGCCCAAGACATTGCAGACAATACTATTGGTGTTAGAATTAGTAATTATTATAGCGAGATTGCTTATCAGAAAAAGATAAGTGAAAATAGTCGTTTAGAAGCCAATTTAGGTTGGAGAGGTTACTACGCTTATAGCGATATAAAATTAACAGGATTGTACCAATACGTGATGGATTTTCAACCATTAGATGGAATGAATATGTATTTTGGTGGCGGAGGAGCTGTAGGAACATGGAGTTACAAATCTCGTTATTACTACAGTTATTACGATTATGAAGATAAAGGAGTTTTCTTTTCAGGAATTGGAAACTTTGGTGTAGAATATAAATTCAAATTCCCACTATTAGTATCGGCAGATGCAAGACCAGGATTTGAATTCTCTAAATTTAATAGCCATAGTGGCTTTTTATTCGATTTTGGAATATCTGCAAGATATACTTTTAATTAAAAAAAGTAAAACCTTAATTTTAAATTAGAAATAAGGTTCTAAAAATTATCATTAATTTAGTACGCTACTAGTTAATGATAATTTTTTTGTTTAAAATGTCTAAAAAAGAAAAACCACGACTTACCAGATTAACCGCAATTCTTACACAATTACAGTCTAAGAGAATGTGGACAGCAAGAGAGATTGCAGAAAAACACCAAATTAGTATTCGCACGGTTTATAGAGATATTAGAACATTAGAAAGTGCTGGAATACCAATTGTAACTATCGAAGGAAAAGGGTATTCCATTATGCAAGGATTTCATTTACCACCAGTAATGTTTACCGAACGCGAAGCAAATGCCATGATTACTGCCGAACAAATCATTTTAAGAAATAAAGATAAATCTTTAATCGAAGAATATAAAAATGCCGTAGCAAAAGTAAAAGCAATTTTAAGATATTCACAAAAAGAAAAAACCGCATTATTATCCGAACGAATTGTAATTCGCAAAAATGAAGAAAATAATAATACGAGTAATTATCTAATGCAAATACAAGAAGCCGTAACTAATTTTAAGTTAATTGAAATGATTTATTATTCTTTGCAAAACGAAAAAACCAAACGAATAATAGAACCATTTGCACTATACAGCACACAAGAAAATTGGCTACTAATTGCATTTTGTAGATTGCGAAATGATTTTAGAACTTTTCGATTAGACAGAATAGAAAAAATACAAGTGCTAACACAAGAATTTGAAGCACATAAAATAACCTTACAAGAATATTTTGAAATTTGTAAAGAAAAAAATACAAATTAAAAAACACCTCTGACATACCCTTGTCACACCTTCCGTTTACTTTTGCAATATAAAAACTTAAAAAAATGAAAACAACAAAATTAGAAGCATTCAAAATAATCGGAATAACCGTAAGAACAACCAACGAAAACGGACGAGCAGGAACAGATATCGTGGCTTTATGGAACAAATTTATAAGCGAAAGTATCATAGAAAAAATTCCAAATAAGATAGATGCAACCGTGTATTCCATTTATACCGAGTACGAAGGCGACCATACCAAACCATACACAACCATGTTGGGTTGTAAAGTTTTCGATATAAACGAAGTACCAAAAGGCATGGTAGCAATGGAATTTAATGCAGGAAATTATACCAAATTTACCGCAAAAGGAGACTTAACACAAGCTGTAGTTTTTAATAAATGGACAGAAATTTGGGAAATGGATTTAGATAGAGCATATACCGCAGATTTTGAAGTGTATGACGAAAAATCACAAAATCCAACCAACGCAGAAGTCGCTATTTATATTGCAATTAAAGAATAAAATTCCAATCTTTGTAGTATAAATTAAAAAGCAAAATGAAAACATTTGATATTGTTTTAACAAACCATAATCCAAAATACAAAGATTTTATACAAGATAGTTATTCGTATGTATATTTTTTACAACGTACAGGTCAAATATTAGAACGAGTACAATATATTAGTAAACAAGAAAATAAGTTAACAATTGCTGTAGTTTGTCCAGAAGAAAAAGCATTAGCTATTAAAAATTGTAGTAGCTATGCTGTAGCTGTTCTTCAAAAAATAGAAAAAAACAGTAAATCTAAAATAAAATATATACCAACAGGAATAGAGCCAGATTTTAAAGATGTAGCAATACCCAATAAATCCAGTTATTATATTTTACGTTATGGATGGAGTTCGCCATTAATTTGTGGCGATACATTTAGAGAAATTCCATTGTATAAAATTCCATATACAGATACAGACAAAAAAGGTTATGATAATATTAATTTTTGGAATAAGGATTACCGTAGTATTTATGGTTTGTGGATAAGTGGAACTTATGAAAATTTTGCTTTAGAAGAATTACAAAATGTACATTCTAAGATAAATAAAAAAGGGAGAGAATTAACTCAGATTATTGAAAAATTAACAGGAATACCAACCTATTATTTTTTATTTAATTACAGAGATTGGTCAAAAAAAGAAGACTTAGAAAGAAAATGTCCATTAACAAAAAAACCTTGGTATATAAAC
>WFMU01000028.1 GCA_015488935.1 Flavobacteriaceae bacterium
ATCTTTTTCTGTTATAGATGCAGGAAAAGAAATGTTTTTTGTAATTCCTTTAATGGTTAAATTTCCTTCTATTTTGGTAACAATTTCCTCTTTTGTTACTTTAGTAATTTCAAAAGTTGCAGTTGGGTATTTTGCTACATCAAAAAATTCGGCACTTGATAAATGTGTAACTAGCTTTTTATTGTATTCATCTGTTTCTGGCATGTCTAAATCTTTGATAGTAGTCATATCTAAAACAAATTTTCCTCCTTTTAAATTACCATCATAGTTTAAATTTCCTTCTTTTAAATTAATGGTTCCATGATGAGAGCCTGTAGGTTTATAACCTTTCCAAGCGATTTTAGATGAGGTAACTTTGTACGCATTGTTTTTTGTTGTTACCGTTTCGGTCTTGATTACTTTTTCTGCTGCTTTTGTTTCTGCTTTTTTAGATTTATCTTCTTTACACGATATAAAGAATAAACCAATACTAAGTACTACTACTAATTTTTTCATTGTTTTACTTTTTTAGTTAGGCAACAAATATACTTAATTTATAATCATTCTAAATTATTTTTTTCATAAAAAAAAGACTGTCTTTTCAGACAGCCTCTGTATTGTATTATTTGAACAAAGTTTTATTTATTGAATTCTTTTGTTAATTCATTTACTTTATTTCCTGTTACTGTTTTAACTTTTACATCTTTTACACCGTTTTTTGTTGTAGTAGTTGTAATAACAGTAGCATTTTTTTCGCCATTTTCTTCTTTAATTAAAACTTTTACAGTTTTATCATTTCCTTGTTTTACAATATCATTTGAAGCAACTAATTTGGTATTAATATTCTCTATACTATTTAAAGCTGCGTGATTTGTTTCGGTATGTCCTCCTAAGATTGGAGCAATTACTAATCCAATAAGACAGGTTAGTTTAATTAAGATGTTCATAGATGGACCAGAAGTATCTTTAAAGGGGTCTCCAACAGTATCTCCTGTAACCGCTGCTTTGTGTGCATCGGAGCCTTTATAAGTCATTTCTCCATTGATTTCTACACCAGCTTCAAAAGATTTTTTTGCATTATCCCAAGCACCTCCTGCGTTGTTTTGAAAGATTGCCCAAAGTACCCCAGATACGGTTACTCCAGCCATATAGCCTCCAAGCATTTCTGCAATCATCATTTTGTCCATTCCAAAAATCATTGGAACAAAAGCAATAACTAGAGGGAAACCAATGGTTAGCATACCTGGCAATAACATTTCTTTTAGAGATGCTTTGGTAGATATTGCTACACATTTATCGTATTCTGGTTTTCCAGTTCCTTCCATAATTCCTGGGATTTCTTTAAACTGACGTCTTACTTCATATACCATTTCCATTGCAGCTTTACCAACAGCATTCATTGCTAAAGCAGAGAAAACAACTGGTATCATTCCACCAACAAATAGCATGGCTAGTACTGGTGCTTTAAAAATATTAATTCCATCAATTCCTGTAAAAGTTACATAAGCTGCAAATAATGCTAAGGAAGTTAGTGCGGCAGATGCTATTGCAAATCCTTTTCCAGTTGCTGCTGTAGTATTTCCTACAGAGTCTAATATATCTGTTCTTTCTCTTACGATTGGTTCTTGCTCACTCATTTCTGCAATTCCTCCTGCGTTATCTGCAATTGGTCCAAAAGCATCAATTGCTAATTGCATTGCTGTAGTTGCCATCATTGCAGATGCTGCCATCGCAACACCATAAAATCCTGCAAAACCATAAGATGCCCAAATTGCTGCGGCAAATAATAAGATGGTTGGGAATGTAGATATCATACCTGTTGCTAAACCTGCAATAATATTTGTTCCTGCTCCTGTACTTGATTGTTGTACTATTTTTAAGATTGGTTTTTTTCCTAATCCTGTATAATATTCGGTTACGGAAGAAATAACTCCTCCTACAATTAATCCAATGATGGTTGCTCCAAAAACACGTATAGATGTGATGTCTTTAAGACCTTCTCCGAAGAAATGCATTTTCATAGTTTCTGGTAACATCCATTTTACTAATACAAAACTAGAGACTGCTACTAATGCAATAGAAACCCAGTTTCCTACATTTAATGCACCCATTACTTGGGCTTCTTTAGCATCGTTACTTTTTATTTTTACAAGCATGGTTCCTATTACCGATATAATAATTCCTGCTCCAGCTATTGCCATTGGTAGTAAGATTGGTCCAATTCCTCCAAAAGCATCTTGGATGCTTCCTCCCATATCTTTAATGATATAGTTTCCTAATACCATTGCTGCTAATACGGTTGCTACATAAGAGCCAAATAAATCTGCTCCCATTCCTGCTACATCTCCTACATTATCGCCAACGTTATCTGCAATGGTTGCTGGATTTCTAGGGTCATCTTCTGGTATTCCTGCTTCTACTTTACCAACTAAATCTGCTCCAACATCGGCTGCTTTGGTATATATTCCTCCACCAACTCGGGCAAATAATGCTATGGATTCTGCACCTAAAGAAAAACCTGCTAATGTTTCTAACACAACGGTCATTTTTTCAACAGAAAAGGCACCTGTTGCACCTCCTATAAAATAATTATAAAAGATAATAAAAAATAAGGTCAAACCTAAAACAGCTAAACCAGCAACTCCCAATCCCATAACGGTACCTCCTCCAAAAGACACTTTTAGTGCATTTGGCAAACTTGTACGTGCTGCTTGTGTTGTTCTTACATTTGTTTTTGTTGCTATTTTCATTCCAACATTTCCTGCAAAGGCAGAGAAAAATGCACCAAAAATAAATGCTACAACAATTAGTATATGTGTTGTTGGGACTACAAATGATACAATTGCAAGTAATATACTTACAATGACTACAAATATTGCAAGTAATTTATACTCTGCGTTTAAGAAAGCAAGTGCTCCTTCGTAGATATGGTCAGAAATTTCTTTCATTTTACCATCTCCTGCGTCTTGTTTCATTACCCAAGACCTTTTTACCAACATATATGCTAATCCTATTACGGCTGCTGCTATTGGCATGTAAATCATCATTGATTCCATAAAATTATTTTATTTGTTAATTAATTTCACTTTTAAGCGGTTGCAAAAGTAATGAAAGTTACTAACATAACAAAGCCTCAAATTTAATAATTGTAACTTGTTAGTTTATTGGCGTTTGTTAAAATATAGTTAATATAAATTTTACGATTAAACTTTATTGCATTTATATAGTCTAAGGAGTATATAATTTAAATATAAAAACATGAAAAAACTATTTTTAATCTTTACTATTTTAACAACAATGGTAATGACAGCACAAGATGTAAAAGGAACAAGTAAAAGAAAAGCTTTTATTAAAGATTTATCTAACGAGCAACTTGCAACTTTAAAAACAAAAAGAATGACATTGGCGTATAATTTGTCTGAAAAGCAAACAGATGCTATTTATACTTTACAATTGGATTTGGTTAAGAAGCACAAATCTAAATCAAAAATATCTGTTAAAGAAAGAAAACAAATGTCTTCTGATGAGAAATATGAGTTGCTAATGAGACGTTTAGACGAAAAAATAGAAACTAAAAAACGTTTTGCAGCTGTGCTTACAGAAAAACAAATGGAGAAATTTGAAATGCAAATGAAGCATAAACGTAAAATGGGTAGAAAAAGAATGCATAAAAGAAAAATACAAAAATCGTAATGATTTGCTTACCGTTTGGATAAATTTTATAGTTAAAATTGCGATAGACTATTGGAATGAATTTACAAAGAATATGGAAATATAAATCCAACTAAGGGTAATAAAAAAGGCTGTTTAAAAAGTAACATTCTAACAAATGACACTTTTTAAACAGCCTTTTTAACTTTTAATTGAATTTTTGTTTATTCGGGTTTTTGCTCCAAAATATCAAAAAATTGGTCTAATTTTGGAAGTATAATAATTTTTGTTCTGCGGTTTCTTGCTCTACCTTCGGCAGTATCGTTTGATTCTAATGGAACATATTCGCTTCGAGCTGCAGCTACTAATCTGCCAGGTGCTATGTGATAAACATCTTGTAATACACGCACTACTGCGGTTGCTCTTTTAGCACTTAAATCCCAATTATCTTTCATACATGTTGTATTGATACCAACATTATCGGTATGTCCTTCAACCATCACTTGCATATCTGGTTTATTTTTAATAACGGTTGCTACTTTTCCTAAAATATCTTTTGCTTTTGGCGATACGGTTGCTCCACCACTTGAAAACATTAATTTGTCGGATAATGAAATGTAAACAACTGTTTTTTCAACATCAATTTGAATGTCTTGGTCTTGAATTCCATCTGCTAATTCTCTTTTTAAATGGAATGCTACGGCAAGGTTTATAGAATCTTTTCTTGTCATGGCATCTCTAATACCATTAATGTACTTGTCTTTTTCGCTTAATTGTGAAATAACATTTTTAATATTTTCACTTGCTCCTTTAGATAATACTGTTAAGTTTTCAACTTGTTGTAGTGAGCTTTTATTTTGTTGTTCTAAACTTTTTATTTGCTGTTTTAATAATGCAATTTGTTCATCTAATGCGGTTACTCTTGTAGAACTTCCTTTTTTGGCAAGCATACATTTTTGCAAGTTGGTTTTTACAGTTACTAATTCTTGCTCCGAATCGCTTAATTGGTCTTGTAAAGCAGTGTATTGCTTTTTAGAAACACAAGAAGCAAATAACATGCTTATTGAAATTGTTAGAATAAATATTTTTTTCATGTTTTTTTAATTTTATAATTATTACAAATTTATAATAAACTTGTTTAACAAAACCTTTAATTTTGTTTTTTATTTTACATTAACAAATATTTAATACTTTTTTGGATGAAGTACTTTTTAGTAACATTTGTATTGGTTGGTTTTTTATCCTGTAAAAAGGAAAGTCATTATACTTTTTTACAAGGAACGGCTTTTGGTACTTCTTTTTCTATAAAATACAAAGATTTGCAGTATAGAGACATGTCTGTTTCTATAGATAGCTTAATTAAAAGTGTAAATAAATCCTTATCTACTTACGATGTACATTCCGATATTTCTAAAATTAATAAAGGAGATACTTCTGTTGTTGTAGATGAAAAGTTTATAGAAGTATTTAAAAAGTCTAAACGAATTTTTATTGAAACCAATGGTGTTTTTGACCCTACAATTGGCGTTTTGGTAAATGCTTGGGATTTTGGACCAGAGAAAAAACTTAAAAATCTAGATTCTACCAAAATAAAAGCATTAATGTTGCAAGTTGGATTTGATAAAGTACATATACAAAACCATAAGGTAATTAAAGAGAACAAATTAACTTATTTTGATTTTAATGCTATTGCCAAAGGGTATGGTATTGATGTAATTGGACGTTTTTTTGAAGCTAAAAATATTACAAACTATATGATTGATATTGGTGGTGAGGTTAGAGTAAGAGGAAAAAGTCCTTCCAATCAAGATTGGAAAATTGGTATTGAAAAACCAAATTTTGATGGTTCTGAATCTGTACAAAAAATAATTTTATTACACAACGAATCTATTGCAACTTCGGGGACATATCGCAAGTTTAAAATAGATGAAAACGGAAATAAATACGCTCATATTTTAAATGCAAAAACAGGTTATCCTGCAAGGAGTAATGTACTAAGCGCTTCTGTTGTTGCAGCATTAGATTGTGCCGATGTAGATGGCTATGCCACTACTTTTGTTGCTTTGGGTTTAGAACAAAGCAAAGTTTTTTTAAAAAATCATAACGAATTACAAGCTTTTATTATCTATACTGATGCTAATGGTAATTTAAAAACTTTTCAAACAGAAGGTTTTGAGTAAAAAAGGAATATATATTATAATTTTACTCAATTTCTAAAGTTTTTAAAATAGCTTCGAGTTCAAACATATAATCTCTTTTTCTAATGTTTGGTGCATAAATAAAACCTTCTACAACAATAAAGCGGTTGTTTTTTTTGTCTAAAACGCTATAATTTAAAAACGGTCCAGCCATAAAATCATTTTTCATAACCCAAGTACCTCTAGTTTCAAATGCTTTTTTACCAGCTAATTTTGTTTCAAAGCGTACAGGTGTATATGCATCTTCGGTAGTCATGTACATATTTTTTTCACTTCCCGGAATAAATTTTTGACCATATTCGTTTCTATATTTAATAATATTATCTCCTTGCATATCTTCTTTAGATGTAATAGGTACTGCATACATTTGGATATTTAAATAGCCTTCTGGAATATCTTTTCGAAACCAAATATAGTTTGCTGTATCTTGTACTTTTCGATAGGCATAAGGTATTTTAATTTTTGCATGTAAGTTTTTGAATGTTTCAATATTGTTTGGGTCCCAAAATTTTTTAAGTAGCTTTTTTTGGTAAATTTTAAAATCGTCTTCTCTTATTAGATGGATTATTTCCTTTTCGTGTTTTCTTAACATTTGCAGTAAATTCTCTTTGTCTTTTGCAACAATAGAAACAATAATTTGTGGTGTTGCATATTTGTCTCTAGTAATGCTAAACGAATTTTTTTTTCCATAACTAAACGAAACTATATTTCTACTTGGTTTTAATATTTTTGTAAAATATGGAAGCGCAATTTGTGTTAATGTAAATGTTGGTTCTTCTTGTGGAAATCCAACTAAATTTTTAGCTAAAATATTGCGAATACTATCTCCAACTTCTGTTTTCCATTCGTTATTATCTACAACTACAAGTACATTATTTATTCGACCACTTGAGCCTGGCTTAATAATTTCGTTACTTTTTTCATCACAAGCAAAAATGGATACGAGTATGATACTTAATAAAAGGAGCTGTTTCATAAAAAGTTGATTTTGAGTTTGATTTATTATCACAAAAATTATGCCGTAAAAATAAGTTTTTTATATGGAGCGTTTCATAAAGATTTTAAGTATTTTGCGTCCAAAATAAAAAAATATGCGCTGGAATATTAAACCTGAACCCAATTCTGAAAAAGTTACGCATTTGTCTAAGGCGATAAATGTAGAGTATGTTATTGCTAAATTATTAGTATTAAGAGGTGTTGAAACCTATGACGAAGCAAAAACTTTTTTTAGACCTAAACTAACCGATTTGCACAATCCTTTTTTAATGAAAGATATGGATATTGCTGTAAATAGAATTGAAAAAGCAATTGCTAATAATGAAACTATTTTAATTTTTGGCGATTACGATGTAGATGGTACCACGGCTGTTTCTTTGGTTTATACTTTTTTAAAGACTCAATATAAAAACGTGATTAGCTATATTCCTGATAGATATAATGAAGGTTATGGTATTTCTTATCAAGGAATAGATTTTGCGGAGGAGCATAAAATTAGCCTAATTATTGCCTTAGATTGTGGCGTTAAAGCAATAGATAAAGTAGCCTATGCTGCTAAAAAAAATATTGACTTTATTATTTGTGACCACCATTTACCTGGTGATGAATTGCCTAATGCAGTTGCAATTTTAAATCCAAAAAGAAAAGATTGCTCGTATCCGTATGACGAATTGTGCGGCTGTGGAATTGGATTTAAATTAATTCAAGCCATTGGAAAAAATAAAAAATTAGATATTGCATATTTTGTACCGTATTTAGATTTAGTTGCTACAGCAATTGCAGCAGATATTGTACCTGTAACTGGCGAAAATAGAACTTTAGCCTATTTTGGTATGCAAGTAATTAATCAAAATCCAAGAACGGGAATTAAAGCACTTATTAGTCAAGTTAAAAGACCAATTTTAAATATTACCGATGTTGTTTTTACCATTGCTCCTAGAATTAACGCCGCTGGTAGAATGAAATCTGGATTAGATGCAGTTAATTTATTAACCGAAACGGATTTTGAAAAAGCCAAACAATTTGCAATTACTATCGAAAAATATAATTTAAATAGAAAAGATTTAGACAAACAAATTACCGCAGAAGCACTACAACAAATTAAAGATAATAAGGAAGAAAATAATTTTACTTCTGTTGTATATCAAGAAAATTGGCATAAAGGTGTTATTGGTATTGTTGCATCACGATTAATTGAAACGTATTACAGACCTACTTTAGTCTTTACAAAAAGTGGCAATTTTTTAGCAGCATCGGCACGTTCGGTAAGGGGTTTTGATGTATATAAAGCGTTAGATGCCTGTAAAGAATTTATAGTGCAGTTTGGAGGTCATAAATATGCTGCTGGTTTAACCTTAAAACCCGAAAATTATGTTCTTTTTAAAGAAAAATTTGAATCTGTAGTTAAAAATACCATTCCAAAAGAATTGTTAATTCCAGAAATTAGAATTGATAGCAGTGTTTTTTTATCTGATTTAACACCAAAATTCAATCGAATTATTAAACAATTTGGACCGTTTGGGCCACAAAATATGAAACCAGTTTTTTTATCTTCTGGTTTGCGTGATAATGGCTTTGGAAAAACTGTTGGAGAAAATGGCGATCATTTAAAATTGCATATTATTTCTGGTAGCGATAATAAAACTTACAATGCCATTGGCTTTGGTTTAGGAAAAAAACACGAAATTGTAAATAATGGAAAGTCTTTTGAAGCTGTTTATACTATTGAAGAAAACCATTGGAATGGCATTAGTTCGTTGCAGTTAAATTTAAAAGATTTACGAGAAGATTAACTGTATTTTTCTTTTGATAATCGTTTGGGAAAAATGGAACAAGAAATTTCTGATATTATTTTCGTTCAGTTTCAAATTTATCCATTCCCAACTTTTTTTCATTTTGATATATTTATTCAATTTGGGTTGGATATACCATATTCCAATAAAAAGACTAATTCTGTTTGATTGATTGAGTTTTTCTTCTTTTTCAAATTTTAGTATAGTTAAAGTTGTTAAAATCATTATTCCAAATATACTATTCATTGCACCAATATGATAAGGTAAAATAGATTTTACATCCATCATACCTGAAATAATTACAATCCAAGCAAAAATTAGATATAGAAAAGCATAACCTGTAAATATATTCAGCAATAATTAATTTATCGAGTTTTGTTTAGAATTCCTTTTATTTAATTCTACTCCGATTGAATACATCCATACTAAATATGGTAATCCTAAGAAAAATAACCAAAATAATTCTTTTGAACTTTTAGTTAGATATTTTTTAGTTATTGAATTATTTATCATTCCAATTTTGCTCGTTATCACATTAAACACAACATTGGTATAACATAGTTGCGGATTTTAAATATCAAAACTTTGGTTAAATACTTAACTTTGTAAAAGTACTAAATTTTGAGTTAAGTACAAAGTCTCAATTACTGTTATACGCGAGTCTGCACAATAACACAAATGCCAACCAAAGATACATTATTTCAGTTTATATAAGCTCTAATTTGGATGTTTCTTTGGATGTTTTTTTGGAAAGGT
This sequence comes from Flavobacteriaceae bacterium, assembly GCA_015488935.1. Taxonomy (GTDB): domain Bacteria; phylum Bacteroidota; class Bacteroidia; order Flavobacteriales; family Flavobacteriaceae; genus S010-17. The sequence goes on from WFMU01000028.1 coordinate 9,374, forward strand.
TTAATTGATATTGAAAAAATAAAGGGCTTAAAACAACTAAAATAGCCTCGTATAAACCAAAAAAATAGGATAATAGGTCTTTCAAACCTTGTTTTCAAGGTTTCTATCCCAAAAATAGAGATAAGTCTCCTAAGGTTGTAACATATCATAATCAAATTAATCTCAGATAATACGTATTTTTTGCCTTTCATAGGATGTAGGTAAATCCCCATTGTCGTTTTATGGTTCCGAATTGGTGCTCGGTTATTTGTTGTCGTAATCTATAATATTCTGGATTGTCTTTTACACGTTTTTGATTTTCTTCTAAGGGTTCTTGATAGATGGAACGCTCAATGAGTCGTCCGTATATCTTCAAATAAATCTACAACTCGCGCCCATGAATCAGCCTTAACAAATTCTTCAAATGACATCATTCGTAGTTGATTTCGGTCAAATCCTTGTATAAAAATCCATAGATCTTTGTTTTGATTTCTCTTTCAAGATACGATTTTTTATTGGATTTTTTGTAAAATTTTGATAAAAAAAGTGTTGGTTTTTGCGTAGTCTGACGGTTACCTTTGTTGCCCACGGTCTTTATTTTTTTATCATAAAAATTTGTCAAGTTCAGAATTTATATATATTTTTGCATACTATTATTATCAATTTAAAATAATTATTTATGAGAGTTGTTTCGTTGTTCGCTGGATGTGGTGGTTTAGATTTAGGTTTAATACAAGCAGGTCATAAAATTGTTTTGGCTACGGATTTTGATAAAGATTGCAAAGTAACTTATGATCATAATTTCGACCATAAATTATTGCTTAAAGATGTAAAAGAATTAAAAGCAGATGAATTACCAGAATATGATTTATTGACTGGTGGTTTTCCTTGTCAAGGGTTTTCAGTTGCGAATAAATACCGTAATGAAAAAGATGAAAGAAACGAATTATATTTAGAAATAGTTAGGCTTTTAAACGAGACTAAACCAAAGTATTTTTTAGCGGAAAATGTACCTGGAATTTTGAGTATTGGAAAAGGGGAAGTTGTAAAACAAATAATGAAAGAGTTTTCTGAAATTGGAAAAGAAGATAGTTTTGCAGGTTATGAGGTCCATAAATATAAATTAAATTCTGCTGATTATGGCGTACCACAAGGAAGAAAAAGAGTTATATTTTTAGGTGTTTCAAAAGAAGAAATTACTGAAGAAAAACGAAAATTACTTTTTGATAATTTTCCACCACCTAAAACGCATAGTAATAAAAAAGAAGATAATTTACCACCATATAAGACATTAAAAGATGCAATAGGAAATTTACCAGAACCTTATACAGAAGAAGGTGAAAAAATTCTTAATCATTATGGCACACAACACAAGGTAAAAATTAATGGCTATATGGGAAATAGAAAATTATCTTGGGATAAACCTGGACCAACAATGGTTGGTAGAGGTGGAGGAACAGGCGGCCCTGTTATTGCTGTTCATCCTAATTGTGTACGTAGATTTACAGTAAGAGAAACCGCAATTATTCAATCCTTTCCAATGGATTTTGAATTTTTCGGGTCCAAAAGTTCACAATTTAGGCAAATAGGAAACGCAGTTGCAGTAGGTTTTGCATATCATTTAGGAAAAGTATTAAAAGACTTTGAAGATGGAAAATTAAAGGAGAAGGATTTAAGTCAATTAGAATTAAAGTTATAATATCTTACATCTTGGATTGCCACTTGTAATTCTGTTACAATAAATCTTACTTAAGTCCGTTATAGGCTTATAACCTAAGTCTTTGTGTACTAAAACTAATTTTATATCTGTAAAAATATGCCTAACTAATTTATTTAGTTTTTCTTTTAAACTAATGTCCTTAAATATTAAAATATCTTTACCTAGTAAGGCAGTTAGTTGAAGTTTACTGTAATAATTTAAGTCACAATCAAGAATTTTTATTTTATCTTCAATTGATATGTTTTCAAATGATAATTTTTGATAAGAAGTAAGTAAATCATATTTATTCAGAGAGCCGTCATAAGATGAAAATAAATTGATTTGTTTTTCTTCTGAGATTATAAGATTTTTAACTATTTCAATAATTTCATTTGCTTTGTCTAAGTTTGCAGATGAAACTTCATTTTTCCTAAGACCATCAATAAGTAAAGTAGTTGTACGACCTAAAGTAGTTTTAATTTTCTTGATACAATCTTTTAC
>WFMU01000029.1 GCA_015488935.1 Flavobacteriaceae bacterium
CTTCGGTAGTATATACGGTTAAGTTATCTAAATTTTGCACCATATCTACATATTCTTTGGCTTCGGCACTATCTCCACCAATTTTACCCATTAGGCGAAACGCATGTTTTGTTACTACTACGGTAGAAACCTCGTCTAAATCTTCGTATTTTTCGAATAAAGATTGTGAAAAGCTAATTAATGGTAATATCATCAATAAAAATGCATATACATATTTATTGGCTTTTATTTTATATTTATTTATTGTTTTCATCGTGATTAATTTTAATTGTTGGTTTTAAAAATTTTATTTTTGGTTACTTCGTAGTCTTTCAAATATGCAATTGCATTATTTCCTTTATTTAGATTTTGGGAAATGAGTTGAAATGCTTTTTGTGTTTCTACTAAAGCCATTTGTGCTTCTCTTTTTTCTGCTTCTGTTGGTTCTTTTGGTATTAATACATAGGCGATTGAAAATAAGATTAGCATTGCTGCAGCGATAGACATCCAACCTAATTGCCAAGTCTTCTTTACAGGTTTTACTTGGATTTGTTGTGTACTAACTTCTGCTTTATTTTTAGAGAAATAGGCAAACATTGCTTGATATTCTTGCAAGTGTGCTGGTACATAAGCTTGTGCAAAATAAGTTTGTAAAACTTTTTCGTCTTCTAGGCTTGTGTTTCCTTCAAAATATTTTTCTAATAGGTTTTCTATTTTAACTAATTCCATATCTATGTTTTTTTAACAGCTTTTCTCGTATCGTTTTTCTTGCTCTAGATAAAGCCACTCTTATTGCTGTAGGTTGTATTTCAAGAATCTTGCCAATTTCTTCAAAACTGTATTGTTCAATATCTCTTAATTGTATAATTAGTTTTTGCTTTTCTGGCAACTCGTTTATTAATTGGTGTACTATGTTTACACTATCGTTTATTTCTGTTTCTCTTTCTACATTGTGATTTAAGTCCTTATAGTTATTATGAATAATTTTTAAATTGGAAGAGTTTTTTGCTTTTAACACATCCAAACAATGATTTTTTGTCATGGTCATTGCAAAAGCTTCTACACTATTATAGGTTTTTAATTTTTCTTTATTTCGCCATAACTTCAAATAAATATCTTGCGTTACATCTTCTGCGGAGTCTCTAGATATTAAAAATCGCTTTGCCAAACGATAAATTTTATCTTTAAAAGGCATTACCAGCGCTGTAAACTCGTTTTGATTCATCGTATTTGTTTGGTTGTTATCTTTCAGACGAGCTTGTCATGCTTTTGTTACATCGTCATTTATTTTTAACTAAAAAAAGCAATTTAATAAATCAAATTGCTTTTTTTATATTGGTTTGTAAATGTTCTTAGTTTATGCGTATTTCTGTGGTTGGTGTTGTTACTTCATATATATCAATTCCTTCGCCATCGAGATTTATTTTTACAGTAAATTTATATTCTCCTGTAACTTCTGGTGCTTCTTTTAGTACTAAAATTAAACCTTGTTCGGATACTTTTGGATAGGTTGCCAAATATTCGGTTAAATCGTATTTTGTATCTCCTTTAACAATAACATCAAAAATAGCTTTTACATCTGTATTTTCTGGATATGTAGCATTATAATTTGTAGTACAAGTTATTTCTATATCCCGAATTTTATCTTCTAACGATGCAGGTATATAATCACAGGCATAAGCAGATTCTAAAAAATTAAATCTTGGTATTTTTAAATTCGAACTATAATATTCGGATATTATTGGCTCTAGATTTATTGAATATTTATTAAATACTACCGAATTATCTACAATGTTTGCTGCATGTAGTACATTAGATTCAAAAGTGGTTTCTATAATATTCATATCAAAAGAAGACACTTTTGATTTATCTGGATGTGGACCGCATCCACAAGAAACGACAGAAACTACTAAAAATAGCGCGTAACTAACAATAAAGAATTTTATTTTTTGTTTCATCATTTTAATTTTAATCAAAGGTAATTATATTTCTCTAATTTAAAATAATTATTCTATTTTAATTTTGCTGCAATAAAAGCTGTTGTCCATGCTGCTTGAAAATTATAACCTCCTGTAATACCATCGATATCTAATATTTCTCCTGCAAAGTATAAGTTTTTAACTGTTTTGCTTTGCATGGTGTTAAAGTCGATACTTTCTAAACTTACGCCGCCACAGGTAACAAATTCTTCTTTAAAAGTTGTTTTTCCGCTTACAGCGTACAAATCGTTGGTAAGTATGTTTACTAATTTATTTAATCCTTTTTTGCCTATTTCTTGCCATTTTCTATTTTTTGGCAAACCAATTCGCTCTAGCAAATACAACCATAACCTTGTGGATAGCTGATATGGTTTAATGCTTGATAATTGTTTCTTTAGATTTTCGGCAACAATATCTTGTAAGGTTTCCATTACCTTATTATTATTTGTTTCGTTTACCCAATTTACTTGTACTTTAAATTCGTACTGTTTTTCGCTTAAAATTCTAGCACCAAAAGCTGAAAGTTTTAATATGGCAGGTCCGCTCATTCCCCAATGCGTGATTAACAACGGTCCATCGGATTTTAATTTTGTACCTTGTATGCTCACAATGGTTTTTTCTACTACAATTCCCATTAAAGCGGTAATAGGCTCATTAGGCATATTAAATGTAAATAAAGATGGTACTGGTATTTCTATTTGGTGATTTAATTTTTCTAACCACAATAATCCTTTTTGCTTTGGAGAACCTCCTGTGGCAACAATTATTTTATCAAAAAGTAGATTTTCATCGTCTATAAAGGTTAGTTTAAGTTTGTTTGCTTCTTTATGGATGGCTTTTACGCCTTTTTGTAAAACTATTTTTATGTTTAATCGGTTTGCTTCGTTTAAAAAACAATCGATAATACTTTGTGCATTTTGCGATTTTGGGAATACACAATTATCGGTTTGGATTACTAATGGGACATTTTTACTTTCGAACCATTCATAAGTATGCTTGGTATTAAATTTTGTAAATGCTTTTTTTAATTTTTTTCCTCCTCTTGGATATGCCAAAGCTAATGCCTTAATTGATGTTTCTCCATTAGTGACATTACAACGTCCTCCTCCAGAAATTTTAACTTTTGATAAAACTTTTGTTGTTTTTTCAAAAATAATTACTGTTGCTTTTGGAAAGTTTTCTTTTGCATGTATGGCTGCAAAAAAACCTGCTGCGCCTCCTCCTATTATGGCTATTTTCATTTTATTTAAGTCTAAAGACACTAAGCGATATTAATAAAATTACATATTTTTGTCAAATGTATCTGTCTCTTATACACATCTGACGCTGC